>JAJYBX010000041.1 GCA_021778785.1 Acidobacteriota bacterium | reverse complement strand
CGATCTGGGGGTGGCCGGGTGCCCTGAGGGACCGCTGCGTCGCACCGTCCCGGTTCAGTTCCCCAGGTAGGTGAACCAGAACCGCACGCCCAGGTACTGCCCGTCATAGCCCTCGGGCAGGTGCTGGAGCGGGGCGGAGCGGAGGACCGCCATGCGGGCGCTCTCGTCCAGGGCGGGGTTGCCGCTGGGGATCTCCACGCGCACGCGGTCGAGGCTGCCATCCCGGGCGATGCGGAAGTAGATCTGCACGCGGCCCTGCTGGCTGGTGACCCGGCTCCAGTTGCCGGTGATGCGGGTCTGCACCTGCTGCAGGTACCACATGAACGGGAAGTCGCCATCCACGCCGCCCACGAGGCCCGTGCCGCCCTGCACGCCGGCGGAGGGGTTCAGGCCCGGAATGCCGCTGCCGGCGCCGATGCCGGCCCCGTTGCCCTGGCCCGCGGCGCCGGTGACGGGATTGGCGGCCGGGGCCTTGCCCTTGGCGGCGGTGGTGCCCGCGCCCTGGCTGGCGGCATCGGGGTTGTTCCCCCTGGGCGCGGCCCGGGTGGTCTTCTCGGCGAAGGGGTTGGGCGCCGTGGAGGTGGGCGTGGTGTCCCGCTGCGGGGCCACCTCCTCCACGCGCCGCAGGCGCTCACCGGTCTTGCCCTCTGCCATGGCGTCGGAGCCGCCGGAGGGCGTGGCCATGGCCGGGGGCAGGTTCACCCAGGTGACCTTGACCTCCTCGGGCTGCTCGCCGCGTCCGTGGGGCCAGAGGAAGAAGGCCCCAAGGGCCAGGTGCAGGGCCAGGCTCAGGCCGAGCCCCGTGCTCCAGGCCATCTCGCCCAGGCGCGCGCGGCTGCGCAGGTAGCCTTGGAGATCCTGGCTCACGGCTGGGGTACCCCGGTGTTGGCGGCCAGGGTGGTGGGCCGGACGGGCAGGTTCGGCGCGGCGGCCGTGACGAAGCCCACCTGGGTGAAGCCCGCGTCGCGGATGGCGTCCACCACCTGGATGACGCGGCCGTAGGGCACGTTGTGGTCCGCCCGCACCAGCACGGGGCGCTTGCCGCCGGACTGGGCGGCCTGCTTGAGCTGGTTGGCCAGCACCGGCAGGGGCATGAAGGCCTTGTCGAACTGCAGGCGCCCGTCGAAGGTCACCGTCACGGTGAGGGCCTGGCTCTCCAGGTTCCGCCCCGTGCGGCTCTCGGGCAGCTTCACGTCCACGCCCGTGGTCATCATCGGCGCCGCGATCATGAAGATGATGAGCAGCACCAGCATCACGTCGATGAGCGGCGTCATGTTGATGTCGGCCATCGCGCCGCGCCTGGATCCTGGCGTGAACGCCACGGGCACCTCCAAGGAACGGATCCAGGATAGCGCGAGCCCGCCCCATCGTCGGCGTGGCTGGAGACCGGCGTGAACGCGCTGGGGCGTTCATCGCCGGGGTTTTGCCGAAGTCCCGGCCGCCCTGTCGCGTCGTCGCGCGTGGGCTGGTTGCAGAAACCGACAAGGGCTCCGGCGCTTCGAGGCAAGGTGCACGAGCGGTCCCCGGGCGGATTGTCTTAGTGAATGAATCACGGTGGTTGGGTACTGGCATGGAATCCGCGTGAGGCCAGGGATCCATTCCCGCGCCCCACGGTTCCGCTACCGGAGCCTCTTCTTTCCTGTCTTCCGACTGGAGGTCGCCATGGCCTGCCTTCCCTTCCGCCGCCGCGCCTGGATCCGGGCCGGCTCCGCCCTGGGTCTTGCCCTGGGCCTGGGCTGCGCTCCGCCGCCCCCCTTCACGGTGCCCCCGCCCGCGGGCCAGGCCGGCCCCGGGGCCCCGGAGGTGGTCCAGAGCCGGACGCTGCCGATCGCACCCGATCAGGTCTTTCCCAGGGTGCTGGGGGTCCTGTTGGACATGGGCTACCAGATCCGGAGCGCGAACCGGGAGTTGATGTTCGTGAACATCCACCGGACCTGGTTCGACGAGACCCTCGCGGCGCGGCCGGAACTGTCCATGGGAGCCACGCTGCTCTTCGAGGCCGCGGGACCTGGGACGACCCGTATCCGCATCCTGCCGACGGGACGCTGGAGCCGTGTCAACAGCGTCGAGGGGGGGAGCGCGACGGTGACCGTGGCCGAGCCCTCCCTTGATCCGAAGGAGAGCCAGCGATTCCTGGACCAGCTGGCCCGGCGCCTCTGTCCCGATCCGGCGAATGGCCGCTGATTCCAGGTCCCGTCCAACCCGTCCCGTCGATCGGAGATCTCATGTTCCGCTGCCGCAGCCTCCTCCTCGCGACCCTCAGCCTGCCCCTCGCCGCCCAGGCCCCGCCCGAGCTGCGCCGGGATGCCGCCTCGATCGGACTCGGGTACGGGACCCAGGGAGTCCTCCTCACGGCCATGCGGACGGGACCGACCGTCGGTTTCTTCGGCGGGTTCAGTGTGCTCCCGGACACCTCCTCGACCGCGACACAGGAGGCCGGAAACGGGACGGCCCGCTGGGTCCAGCACGAGGAGAGCAGGGGCGAGGCCCATCTTGGGATCGCCTTCCGCCTGGATGCCCGGTGGGTGGTCGGCGCCGGGATCGGCTACGCCACCACCAGCTACAGCTACACGTACAACCCCGGGGCCAGCCCGTTCCCCGCCGCGAGCCAGCCCCCGGCGCCGGGCCCGGTCTCGGATGATCGGGTCGGGCTGGTGGCGATGGTGGATCTCCGTCTGGGGAACCTGTGGGGCCTGGAGGCGGTGGGCGGGGTCAACGGCTTCGGGTTGGCGCTCACCCGGCGGTTCTAGCCCGCTAGACCTGCACCGGCGTGACCAGGTATTTCCCCTTCACATCCCGGCTGACGGTGCCGGCGGGGATGTCGGGATCGTGCTCGAAGATGCAGATGGTGTCCGTGCCGACGACTTCGGCCAGCACCTTCTCCCGCTCGTC
Organism: Acidobacteriota bacterium; assembly: GCA_021778785.1. Lineage (GTDB taxonomy): Bacteria > Acidobacteriota > Holophagae > Holophagales > Holophagaceae > Geothrix. The sequence goes on along the minus strand of JAJYBX010000041.1, from coordinate 6,892 downwards.
CACGCAGGTGACGACGTCCAGGTCGTAGCCCATCACCCAGGCAGGCTGGATGTGGCGGGCGGTGGGGATGAGGTCGGCCAGGTACACGAGGCGCTTGCCGCCGCCCTCCACCACCACGTTCTGCAGGCCCGCGATGTGGCCGGGCGCTGGGCGGACGGAGATGCCGGGCAGCAGCTCGGCGGCGCCGTCCACGGTGTCCAGCAGGCCGGCGGCCTCCAGGGGTTCCCAGTTCTGGGGCAGGTAGCTGGCCTTCACGCGGAGGTGGGGGCGCCTGGCATCGGCCAGGTCCCGGGCCTGCACCACGTAGCGGGCGTTGGGGAAGCTGGGCACGGGCTGGCCCATGCCGTCGAGGCGCGTGCTGCCACCGGCGTGGTCGAAGTGCAGGTGGGTGAGGATGCAGAGCGTGATATCCGCGGGCTTCACGCCATGCTTCGCGAGGTTGGCGTCCAGCACGCCGCGGCCCTCGAACTTGAAGCGGGCCATGAAGTCGTCGCTCTCCTTGTCGCCGTTCCCGTTGTCCACGAGGATGACGTGGCGCGTCCCGCCCACCTCGCCCCGGATCAGCAGGCAGTTGGTGGCCATGGGGATCTGGTTGTCCTCGTCCGCCGGGTAGAGCTTGTGCCACACCACCTTGGGTACCGTGCCGAACATGGCGCCGCCATCCAGCCGGAACGTGCCGCCGCCGACGATCTGGACATCCCAGGGACCGAACTGCATGGGCACTCCTTGCAAGAAAATGAGAACTGATGGATCCACAGATTTCACAGATTCCACAGATTAAGAACGAAGGAAATCTGTGTGAATCTGTGAAATCTGTGGATCAAGCTTTTCAAACGTTCTAGAACGCCAGGACTTTCCGCGCCGCGACCAGCACCTTCTCGGCGTTGGGGAGGGTGGCGCGTTCGAGGATGCGGTTGAAGCCCACGGGGGTGAATTCCGAGCCCACGCGCCCCACGGGGGCGTCGAGCCAGGCGAAGCACTCCGAGGCGCAGATGGCCGCCAGCTCGCCGCCGAAGCCGCCAAAGACCTTGTCCTCGTGGGCAATGAGCACCCGGTGGGTCTTCTTCACCGAACGGAGGATGGCGTCCGTGTCGAGCGGGCTGAGGCTGCGGAGGTCCACCACCTCGGCGGACGTGCCCTCCTTCTCCAGCTTGGCTGCGGCTTCCAGGGCGAAGTGGACCGGCGTGCCGTAGGCCAGGATGGTGAGATCCTTCCCCTCGCGCCGGACCCGGGCTTTCCCGAAGGGCACGGCGAAGTCCGGCGGCACCACGGAATGGGCCATCTTGGCGTTGTAGAGGAACTTGGGTTCGAGGTAGAGGGTGGTGCCGCGGCTGCGGAGGGCCGTGCGGAGCAGGCCCGCCGCGTCGTCGGCGAAGGCGGGCACCACCACGCGGATGCCGGGCAGGGTGGTGAGCCAGCCCTCCACGTTCTGCGAGTGGTAGAGGCCGCCGCCGATGTAGCCGCCGGAGGCCAGGCGGATGGTCACGTTGGGCGCGAACTGGCCGTTGGTGCGCCAGTAGTCGTGGCTGCATTCCACGATCTGCTCGGCGGCGGGCCAGATGTAGTCGGCGAACTCGGCGCCCTCCACCACCACGCGGATGCGGTCGTCCAGGCGGGAGAAGCCATTGGCCGTGCCCACGATGTAGTCCTCGGCGATGGGGGCGTTGAACACCCGCTTCTCGCCGAACTCCTGCTGGAGGCCCTTGCTCACGTTGAAGATGCCGCCCTTGTCCTTGTTGGCCATGTCCTGGCCCCAGATGAAGGTGTCCGGGTTGTGGCGGAACTCCTCCTTCAGGGTCTGGTTCAGGGCCGCGATGAGGCTGATGGGGTCGCCCGCGGCCTGGTGGGTGCCGTCGGGGTACTGGTCCGACACCCAGCCCTCGGGGATCACGAAGTCGTGGATGCTCGCGGGATCGGGGCTCGGGGCGGCCATGGCCCGGTCGTGGGCGGCCAGGTAGCGGGCCTGGTTCTCGGTTTCGATGGACTGGAGCTCGTCTTCGGTGAGGCCGTTCGCCAGGCAGTAGGCCCGGAAGCGGGGCAGGGGGTCCTGGGCCTTGGCCGCGGCCAGCTCGGCCTCGTCCCGGTACAGCTCGTGCCGGTCGGAGTTGGAGTGGCTGCCGATGCGCACGCAGGTGGCGTACACCATGGCCGGTCCCTGGCCGCCGCGGACGTAGGCCAGGGCCTCCTCCAGGGCGCGCATGGAATCCAGCAGGTTGAGGCCGTCGCACTTCAGGATCTTCAGGTTGGGGAAGCCCCGGAAGTTGTCGCAGATCTGGCTGTTGGCGCTCTGGTCCTTCTTGGGCACGGAGATGCCGTAGCCGTTGTCCTGCACCACGAAGACGACGGGCAGCTGCTCCCGGTCCGCCCCGTTGATGCTCTCGAAGCAGTAGCCCTCGGACAGCGACGACTCGCCCTGGCTGCTGAAGACCACCGCGTCCTTGCCGTAGTACTTGACGGCCCGGGCCAGGCCCACGGCGTGCTGGGTGTGGTTGCCCGTGAGGCTGGAGACATTCTGGATGCCGATGGCGGGCTTGCCGAAGTGGTTGCTCATGTGCCGGCCGCCGCTGGCGGGATCGGTGGCCTTGGAGATGCCGTTGAGGATGATCTCCTCGGGCGTGAGGCCGGCGGCGAGGCAGGTCATGAGGTCGCGGTAGTAGGGGAAGAGGAAGTCCCGGCCGGCCCGGAAGGAAAGGCCCAGGGCCAGCTGGATGCCGTCATGCCCGGCGCAGGGGGCGTGGTAGGACCACCCGATGGCCTGCTTCAGGTAGTTGGGGGCCTTGTCGTCCAGCACCCTTCCCAGGTGCATCAGTTCGTACCAATGGCAGAGGTCCTCGCGGCTGGGAGTTTCATCGGCGCCCATGGCATCCAGGGCCGCCTTCACCAGGGTCGGGGTATCCAATGTCACCTCCTGAGCCGGGACGCGTCCCGGGATTTCCTGAGCCCACCATCTTCCCACGCCCCCGGGGCTCCGGCCAGTCAGGGGCCGGCCACGGGGGCCTGCTCCATCTGCCAGACCAGGGTCTGGCCCTGGTCCCGGGCCCCGGCCAGGGCCCGCGAGGCCCGGCGGAGGGCCTCGCGCAGGGACAGGTCCTCGCCCTGGGGATCCCACAACGTGCCGCCCGCGGGGTGGATGCCCAGCGAGGCCCGCACCCGGGCCAGCAGGGTGGCCGCGCCCTCCGGGGCCGTATGCGGCATGAGCAGCAGGTACTGGTCCGCCGCCAACTCGACCAGGAGGTCTTCTCCGCGGAGGGCGTCGGAAATGGCCTGCATCCGGGCCTTCAGGCCCTTCTCCATGGGCTGGGTCCAGAGCGCCAGGGCCATCTGCTCGTTCCGGCGCCGGGCGAGGAAGACGGTGGCCCGCAGCCAGATCTCGAGGTACCGGCGGTTGGGCAGGCCCGACCGGGCGCTCTGCAGGGCGCTGTCCTGCACCACGGCGCTGCTCAGTTCCAGGGCGTCCTTGGTGGCCTGCAGTTCCTGCTTGAGGTGCTCCGCCTCCAGGGTCTTGCTGAAGAGGTGCCCCAGGGCCTTGAGCAGGGTCAGGGCCCCGCGCCCGAAGACGCGGGCCTCGCTGGCCTGGACGCAGAGGGTGCCGATCACCTTGTTCCCGTCGTGGAGCGCCACCCCGGCGTAGGCCCGGATGCCCAGGTCCGTCCAGGCCGCGCTCTCCCGCCACATGGGTTCGGCCAGGGCGTCCCTCACCACGAGGGGCCGCTCGGGATGGGTCATCACCCAGGGGCAGTAGCCCTTCTCGGGGTTCTGGAAGATCCGGTGCATGGCGTTCTCGTCGTCGGCGGCCCACCAGAAGACCTCGTGGCCCAGCCCCGCCATCCGGGTCAGCATGGCCCGCTCCGCCTGGAGCCGCTCCATCAGGAGGGCCAGCCCGTGCTCGAAGAGGTGGGCGGGGTCCGCACTGTCCTCCGCCAGCAGGTTGGCCAGCGCCGCCAGATGGTCCACCTTCTTCCGAGCCCGACCGCCCGTCTTGGCCACACAGCCTCCGAGGACATCCCTAGAGTACCCCACTCCAGCGGGGAAGGCCCGGACCGCCTACCAGCTGATCACGCGGATCGCAGGGTCCACTTCCTCCTGCAGCATGCCCTCGATGTAGCGGAGGGTGCCGCTGGTGGAGGAGGGGCAGGAGCCGCAGGCGCCGTGGTAGCTGATCTCGAGGGTCTGGCCGTCGAAGGAGATCACCTCCAGGCCGCCGCCATCCCCGGCCAGGCCGGGCCGGATGCGGGTGTCCAGCAGCTCGTGGATGCGGGCCAGCTTCTCGTCCGCATCGGCGCCCTGGGCCAGCCGGGGGCCCTCGCCGGTGGCGTCGTCGGGCAGCTTCAGGTCCTCGATGGCCTCGCAGATGGGGTCGATCAGGTCGCTCCACTCGGCGGAGGGCTCCTTGTTCACCGTCACGAAGCGGTCCATGTAGAACACGGACGTCACCTTGCCCAGGCCGAAGAGGGCCGAGCCCAGGGGATCGCCCACCGCGGCGCCGAAATCCTTGAAGGAGCGGGAACCCGCCTTGAGGACGGCCGAGTTCACCAGGAACTTCAGGGCGTCGGGATTGGGGGTGGGTTCGATGTTGATGACCTTGGGCATGGACGGCTCCCAACAAAGTTTACCATTTTCGTCAGGATTTGCGAGGGGCCCCGTGGCGGCCATACTTGGGACCCGGAGCTCCCATGACGGTCCCCAAGGCGCTGCTCAGCTGGTCCAGCGGCAAGGATGCGGCCTACGCGCTGCACCGGCTCCGGCAGCAGGGGGAGGTGGAGGTGGTCGGCCTCCTCACCACCCTGAACCAGGCCTTCGACCGGGTGGCCATGCACGGCGTCCGGGAGGTGCTCCTGGAGGCCCAGGCCGAGGCGGCGGGCCTCCCCCTCTGGAAGGTGCCGCTGCCCTGGCCCTGCTCCAACGAGGCCTACGAGGCCGCCATGGCGGGAGCCTGCGCCCGGGCCGCGGCCGAGGGCATCTCGGTGGTGGCCTTCGGGGACCTGTTCCTGGAGGATGTCCGGGCCTACCGGGAGGCCCGTCTCGCGGGCACGGGACTGGTTCCCCGTTTCCCCCTCTGGGGGGAGGACACGGCCGTGCTGGCTGGGGAGATGATTGGTTCCGGTCTGAAGGCCACCCTGGTCTGTGTGGATCCGAAGGCCCTGGACCCCGGCTTCGCGGGGCGGACCTTCGATGCGGAGCTGCTCTCGGACCTGCCCCCGGGGGTGGATCCCTGCGGCGAGCGGGGGGAATTCCACACCTTCGCCTCGGAGGGCCCCATGTTCGCCCGCCCGGTTCCCGTGGCCGCCGGGGAGGTGGTGGCGCGGAACGGCTTCGTCTTCGCGGACCTGGTGCCGGCATGACCGATTCGACCGCCTTCCCGCCCACGGGCGCGGCCCTGATGGACCCCGGCCGTCCCCTGGTGCTCGTCACGGGGGCCACGGGCTACATCGGGGGCCGCCTCGTCCCGCGGCTCCTGGCGGCGGGCCACCGGGTGCGCTGCCTGGTCCGCAACCCCGAGCGGCTGGCGGGGCGCGATTGGCCCGGGGTGGAACTGGTCCAGGGGGACGTCTCCGACCCCGCCACCCTGGAGCCGGCCCTGGCGGGTGTGCATCAGGCCTACTACCTGGTGCATGCCATGGCCGACAAGAATCCCGACTTCCGCACCAAGGACCTGGCACAAGCCCGGACCTTCGCCCAGGCCTGCGTGCGCGCCGGGGTGCGACGGATCCTCTACCTGGGCGGGCTCGGGGACCCCACCCGGAAACGGAGCCACCACCTGGCCAGCCGGCAGGAGGTGGGGGAGGCCCTGGCCTCCGCCGGCGTGCCCGTCCTGGAATTCCGGGCCGCCGTCATCGTGGGCAGCGGCAGCGCCAGCTTCGAGATGATCCGCCACCTCACGGAGCGCCTGCCGGTGATGGTCACGCCCCGCTGGGTGAACACCCGCTGCCAGCCCATCGGCATCCGGGACGTGCTGGCCTACCTGCTGGAGGCCCTCGAGCACCCGGATCTGGAGGGGATCTACGAGATCGGCGGCCAGGACGTCCTCGACTACCGCCAGATGATGCTGGGCTACGCCCAGGCCCAGGGGCTCCGGCGGATCATCATCCCCATGGACGTCCCGTTTCCCCGCCTATCCATCCACTGGGTGGACCTGGTGACGCCGATCCCCAAGGCCATCGCGGCGCCCCTGGTGGAAGGGCTCGCCACGGAAGTGGTGGTGCGGGATCCGCGGGCCCTGTCGGCCTTCCACGTGCGGCCCATGGCCTATCGCGAGGCCCTGGCCCTGGCCCTGCAGCGGCTCGACGAGGACAACGTGGAGACCACCTGGGCCACCGGGCTGGCGGGCGGCCCGGAGGGAATGGAACTGGGCGCCCACGAGGGCATGCTGCTGGAGCGCCATCACCGCCATGTGAAGGCGCGGCCCGAGACCGTCTTCCGGGCCTGCTGCGCCCTGGGCGGGGAGTCGGGCTGGCCCGCCGGGAACTGGCTGTGGCAGCTCCGGGGCCTCATGGACCGGCTCTCCGGCGGGGTGGGGATGCGCCGGGGACGGCGCCACCCCCGCAATCTCCGGGTGGGGGATCCCGTGGATTTCTGGCGGGTGGAGGCCCTGGAGCCCAACCACCTCCTGCGCCTGCGGGCGGAAATGAAGCTGCCGGGCCACGCCTGGCTCCAGTTCCAGGTGCGCCCCGAGGGACCGGGCTCCCGGCTTGAGCAGACGGCCTTCTTCGAGCCCCACGGGTTGACGGGGCTCCTCTACTGGTACTCCGTCCTGCCCTTCCACCGGTTCATCTTCCCCGGCATGGTGCGGGCCCTGAAACGGCAGGCCGAGGCGGGCATGTGAGAATCGGGCGGAGGTGATGCCCATGTTCGATGCCCAGCGGGAGGCTTGCGTGGCCGCGGCCCAGGCCGG
>JAJYBX010000040.1 GCA_021778785.1 Acidobacteriota bacterium | reverse complement strand
CATGCTGGTGAAGGCCATGGAATCCATGGAGCGCATGGACCATCCGAACCCGCCCTTCCCCTTCGTGAACTGCAACTTCGACTTCAAGGGCGCCCCGGAGCTGGGGAAGCGCGTCCGGCCCTACCTGGTGCGGGACTTCCCCGGGATCCGGGTGGGCATCACCGGGGTGGGCGTGGCCTTCGCGGGCCTGGTGGCGCCCCGGAACCACGAAGGCGTCGGCTGGCTGGATCCCTTCGCGAGCCTGAATCCCGTGGTGAAGCACCTCCGCGAAGTGGAGAAGGCCGACCTGGTGGTGGTGCTCTCCCACCTGGGCTACCAGATGCTCGACAGCGATTTCGACGACCTGCGCCTGCCGGCCCACGTGCCCGGCGTGGATGCCGTCATCGGCGGCCACAGCCACACCTTCCTGGACGCTCCGACACGCCTTCCCCAGGCCCATGGGGAAACCCTCGTCTTCCAGGTGGGCTTCGGCGGCGTGAACCTGGGCCGCATGGACTTCGCGATGGTCCAGGGCCAGGTGAAGTCCGCCTCCGGATCTTCCATGCCGGTGGAGGCCTGAGCCCGGCTGCGTGACTGAAGTCCCAATCCGCCGCCACGACAGGTAAAGCCGCTTGATGCGAGGCTTCCGACGTGGGAGTCTGCTTTGCCTGCCTTTGCGGAGAGAGACATGACGACGCAGAAGATCATCTGGACCGAGATCGACGAGGCGCCCGCCCTGGCGACCTACTCGCTGCTTCCCATCATCCAAGCCTTCACCAAGGGCACCGGCATCGAGGTCACCACCTCCGACATCTCGCTGGCGGGCCGCATCCTCGCCAATTTCCCCGACCGTCTCGCCGAAGCGCAGAAGGTCCCGGACAACCTGGCCCTGCTGGGCGAGCTGGCCCTGAAGCCCGAAGCCAACATCATCAAGCTCCCCAACATCAGCGCCTCCATCCCCCAGCTCAAGGCCGCCATCGCGGAGCTGCAGAGCCAGGGCTATCAGGTGCCGGACTACCCCGAGCAGCCGAAGGACGACGCCGAGAAGGCCATCCAGACCCGCTACGCCAAGGTGCTGGGCAGCGCCGTGAACCCGGTGCTCCGCGAGGGCAACTCCGATCGCCGCGCCCCCCTCTCCGTCAAGAACTACGCGAAGCAGCACCCCCACAAGATGGCCGCCTGGGCCCCGGATTCGAAGGCCCGCGTGGCCCACATGACGGCCGGCGACTTCTACGGCAGCGAGACCTCCACCACCCTTCCGAAGGCCACCACGGCCCGGATCGAGTTCGTCGCCGCCGACGGCAGCGTCAAGATCCTGAAGGAGAAGCTGCCCCTGCTCGCAGGCGAGGTCCTCGACAGCTCCGCCATGAGCGCCAAGGCCCTCCGTGCTTTCTATGCCGAGCAGATCGAGGCCGCGAAGAAGGAGGGCCTGCTGCTCTCCCTGCACCTCAAAGCCACCATGATGAAGATCTCCGATCCCGTCATGTTCGGGCACGCGGTGTCCGTGTTCTACAAGGACGTCTTCGAGAAGCATGCCGCCGTCATCAAGGAGCTCGGCGTCAACACCGCCAACGGTCTGGGCGATCTCTACGCCAAGATCCAGGCCCTGCCCGAAGCCAAGCGCGCCGAGATCGAGGCGGACATCCAGGCGGTGTACGCCGGCCGCCCCGCCCTGGCCATGGTGGATTCCGACAAGGGCATCACCAACCTGCACGTGCCCAACGACATCATCGTGGACGCCTCCATGCCCGTGGTGGTCCGCGACGCCGGCAAGATGTGGGGGGCCGACGGCAAGCTCCACGACACCCTGGCCATGATCCCCGACCGCTGCTACGCCACGATGTACAAGACCATCATCGAGGACTGCCAGCAGCACGGCGCCTTCGATCCGGCCACCATCGGCAGCGTGCCCAACGTGGGCCTCATGGCCCAGAAGGCCGAGGAGTACGGCTCCCACGACAAGACCTTCTTCGCCCCCGCCGCCGGCACCATCCGCATCGTGGATGCGGATGGCGCCACCCTGCTCTCCCAGAAGGTCGAGGAGGGCGACATCTTCCGCGCCTGCCAGGCCAAGGACGCCCCCATCCAGGACTGGGTGAAGCTCGCCGTCACCCGCGCCCGCCTCACCGGCGCCCCCGCCATCTTCTGGCTGGACAAGCAGCGGGCCCATGACGCGCAGATCATCGCCAAGGTGGAGCAGTACCTGAAGAGCCACGACACCCAGGGCCTGGACATCCGCATCCTCTCCCCGGTGGATGCCATGACGTTCTCCGTGGCCCGCATCCGCGAGGGCAAGGACACCATCTCCGTCACCGGCAACGTGCTGCGCGACTACCTCACGGACCTCTTCCCCATCATCGAGCTGGGCACCAGCGCGAAGATGCTCTCCATCGTCCCCCTCCTGGGCGGCGGCGGCCTCTTCGAGACGGGCGCCGGCGGCTCGGCCCCCAAGCATGTGCAGCAGTTCCAGAAGGAGGGCTACCTGCGCTGGGATTCCCTCGGCGAGTTCTCCGCCTTCACCGCCTCCCTGGAACACGTGGCCAACGCCTACCAGAACGCCAAGGCCGGCGTGCTGGCGGAGACCCTCGACCAGGCCGTCGCCAAGTTCCTCGACAACGACAAGTCCCCCGCCCGCAAGGTGGGCCAGATCGACAACCGCGGCAGCCACTTCTACCTGGCCCTCTACTGGGCCCAGGCCCTGGCCGCCCAGGGCCGGGACGCCGAGCTGAAGGCCCGTTTTGCCAAGGTGGCCCAGCAGCTGGAAGCCAGCGAGGCGAAGATCAACGAGGAGCTCATCGCGGCCCAGGGCAGGCCCGTGGACATGGGTGGCTACTACCACCCCGACCACGCCAAGACCGCCAAGGCCATGCGTCCCAGCGCCACCCTCAACGCCATCATCGACGGGATGTAGCCCTCGGAACACCGGAAGGCCGGGGCCCAGGCCCCGGCCTTCCGCGTGTACGGATCAGCGGGCCTGCGGCGTGCCGCCCTTGGCGGGGACAGGCGCGGCAGGTGCCCGGGGGGCCTCGACGGTGGGTGGCTTGGGCGCTTCCGGGACCTTCACGGGCGCGACCTGGGGCACGGCGGGAGGGGCCACGGAACTGGGCGCCGGGACAGTCGCAACGGCCTTCGGCGGCACCGGCCCCTGGAGCCGCACCACCAGGTCCGGCCAGCCGTAGAGCCGCAGGAAGAGGGCCCCGTCGGCGGCCAACGCCGGCGTGCCCCCCGTTTCCAGTCCGTCTGTGAAGCCGAAGGAGAAGGGCGTCCATGGGCCCGTCGGTGAGGCCGCGACCGCCTCGATGGTTTCGAGGGCCGGCCCCTCCAGGCGGGCCCCGGAACCCTCCGGGCGGAGGTTCTTCACGTCCGGCAGCTCCAGGAACAGGGGCTGGAGCGGCACCCAGGCACTGGCCCCGGCCTTCGCGTCGGCCACCTGGATCTCCAGGTGCCCGGCACCGGAGGCCCCGAAGAGATCCGACAGCTTGAGGGTGGCCAGGAGCCGCTGGCCCCGTCCCACCATGCGCAGGTGCTTGGCGGGCAGCGGAAGGATGGTGGCGGGATCCTCACGGCTCCGGAACAGCAGCTGCGGCTTCCGGCCGAAGGGATAGGCCCCCTTCCGCCCTGGCAGGACGGAGACCAGCACCGGCTCGTCGGGGGGGATCAGGGGCCGGTCGGCGCTGAGGGGCAGGCCCTTGGCGGGATGCTCCGGGATCACCTGGACGACCCCGATCTGGGGGCGCGGCGGCAGGAGCGGCACGTCCTGGAGCGGCAGGGCGCGGTCGTCGCCCAGGCGCAGCTCCCCCTGCAGGAGGTCGCCGGCCTCGCCGGGGATCGCCTTCTGCGCGTTGAGGAAGGTCCAGCCCTCGGGGGTCCGCTGCCCGGGGGCGAAGGTGATCCCGCCCAGCACGCAGGCGCGGGCCTCCCGCAGGTGGCTGCCCACGACCCGCAGGGTGGTCTCGCCCTGGTGGACCTCCACATGATCGACCACCGGCAGCGGCGGCAGGAGGGCCATGGGCACCCGGAGGGCGGGCTGGCTGGCTCCGCTCAGGGTGAGGTCGAGGCTGCCGGGCCCGGCGGTACCCGCCAGCGCCTTGAAGGTGGCCAGCCGCGAGCCGTCGGGCTGGGCCTTCAGCTCCGCTTCCAGCGAGGACCCGGCGCCACCGGCGGGATGGAAGATGACCCGGCCGACGCAGGCGGCCCAGGGCGCGGGCAGCCGGAAGGCGCAGCCCTGGCCCAGCATGAAGTGCGAGCGCTCCTCTGCCGTCGGGCCCCAGGCGGGATCGAGACCCGCGGGAAGCTCCACCGCCGGGGTGGCCACCGGATCGAAGCCCCAGGCCCCCTCGATCCGGGCCTTCACGGCCAGGAGGTTCCGCTGGCGCAGGGCCTCCTGGGCCGGACCGGGCATGATCACGAAGGCCTGGCGGTCGGGGCTGGGCGCCAGGGGCAGCGGGGCGAGGGCGGCGCCCTTCGGCCCTTCCAGGACCAGCTGCCAGCCGTGGCCGTAGAGGGCGAAGGGGAGGTTGCCCTGGGTCCGGGCATGGATCTGGAGGCGGCCGAAGGGCTGGAGGAGGCTGCCCTCCGCCGGGAGGTCGAAGGTGAAGGCGGGCGGATCCGCGTCCGTCCAGCGGCAGGGGCTGAAGACCAGGGCCCCGCGCACCTCGCCCGTCGTGTGGATCCAGTCCCCGTACCAGAGCTGGGCGTGGGCACCGTCGAAGTCCCGCGCCAGGGCCGGCACGTACTGGAACTGGTGGCCCGGCCACAGGTTCTGGAAGATCTGCACCAGGTCGAAGGCGATGGCCACGTAGGCCGAAGCCGGGCGCAGGGGGCCGGACACGGACTGCCCCTGCAGGCTCACGCTCCCGTCGCTGGCGCTGGGCGAAAGGAGGTTGGTCCGCGTGAACTCCTGCGTCAGGAACTGGAACTTCTCCAGGTTGGAGGCGCTGTTGCGGGCCAGGAAGACCTGGAAGTCCTGGGACACCTGCCCACCATAGGCCTTGAGGAAGTTGAACACCGCCGCATCGTACGAGGCCGGCGACTGGTTCTTGCGGATGGTGTCCAGGCCCGCGAGGAAGCGGTCCGCGTGGGCCCGCTGCTCCGTGAGGTCCGAGAGCTTGAGGCAGATGGACCGGAAGGCCTCCAGGTGGGCCGAGAGGTCCGTGAGGATCTTCCGGCGCCCCCCGGTGTCGGGCACCAGGAAGAACATGGGGATGGCGTCGTAGGGCGCCGTGAAGGGGGCGGCCACCATGGCCTCGCCCTTCCGCTTCAGGCGCAGCTCCATCACGCCGCGCTCCGTGGGGGCCACGGTCCGGGGCAGGAAGACGACGATCAGGGTCCAGTCCGCCTGGGTCACCCGCGGATCGAAGGCTTCGCCCGACAGGCTGACCTCCACACGGTCCTCGTAGCGCAGCACGGGCACCTGGAAGAGGGGCAGCCGCGCCCCCTTCCGGATGACCTCCGCCTGGAGGCCGATGGGGCCCTTCTGGAAGGCGTCGCCCAGGTCCCGGGCCACGGCCGGCTTGGCCGGAGGATCGTCCGCCCGGAGCGGCGGGGCGGCGACCAGGGCCGCGCCCAGGAGCACCGATGCCAGCGGGCCGCGCAGGCACCCGCGGAGGAAGGAACGGCCGATCGGCATCACAGAACCCATCTTCATGAGGGCTTGATGCTACCAGCCCGCCGTTTCGTTCCCCGGAGGGTCAGAACAGGCCCACCACCCGCCCGGTCTCCGGATCGATGTCCACGTCGTAGAACCCGGGGCGCGTGGGCAGGCCGGGCATGGTGGCCATCTTCCCCAGCAGCGGGTAGAGGAAGCCCGCGCCCACGGAGGCCCGGATGTCCCGCACGGGGATGCGGAAGCCCTTCGGCGCCCCCTTCAGGGTGGGATCGTGGCTCAGGCTGAGGTGGGTCTTGGCCATGCAGATCGGCAGCCGGCCGTAGCCCAGGCGGGTGTATTCCGCGATCTTCCGCTCCGCCTCCGGGCTGTAGTCCACGCCGTCGGCCCCGTACACCTCCCGGGCGATGGTCTCGATCTTCTGCTGGATGGTGGCCTCCAGGGGATAGAGGAACTGGAAGGCCGAGGGCTTCTCCGCCGCCCGCATGACGGCCTTGGCCAGGTCGAGGGCCCCTTCTCCGCCCTGGGCCCAGTTGCGGCACACCACGGCCGCCTCGGCCCCCGATTCCTCCGAGGCGGCGCGGACCAGCTCCAGCTCGGCCTCCGAGTCCGTGGCGAAGCTGTTCACGGCCACCACCACGGGCACGCCGAACTTCCGGGCGATGCCGATGTGGGCCCGCAGGTTGGGCAGGCCCTGGCGCAGCAGCTCGAGGTTCTCCTCGATGTAGACCGGATCGAGGGGCTTGCCCGCCACCACCTTGGGGCCGCCGCCGTGCATCTTGAGGGCCCGCACCGTGGCCACCAGCACCACCGCATCGGGCACCAGGCCCGACACCCGGCACTTGATGTCGAAGAACTTCTCCATGCCCATGTCCGCGCCGAACCCGGACTCGGTGACCACGTAGTCCGCCAGGCGGAGGGCGATCTGATCGGCCAGGATGGAGCTGTTGCCGTGGGCGATGTTGGCGAAGGGCCCGGCGTGGACGAAGACCGGCGTGCCCTCGAGGGTCTGCATCAGGGTGGGCTTGAGGGCATCCCGCATGAGCACGGTCATGGCGCCCGCCACGCCCAGATCCTCGGTGGTGACGGGCCGGCCCTGGCGGTCCAGGCCGATGACGATGTCCCCCAGCCGCCGGCGCATGTCCTGCAACCCCGTCGCCAGGGCCAGCACGGCCATGATCTCGCTGGCCACGGCGATGTCGAAGCCAGTCTCCCGGGCGAACCCCTTCTCCTCCTCACCCTGGCCTACCGTGATGCCCCGGAGGAACCGGTCGCTGGTGTCCACCACGCGCCGCCAGGTCACGGCGGCGGGATCGATGTCCAGCCGGCAGACGCGCCGCCGTTCCTCCGGCGAGAGGTGCTCGGGATCCCGCGCCGGCAGGCCCAGCCGCTCGCAGCGGGTCCGAAGGGTGCGGGGGAGGCGGCGCTTCCCCTTGCGGTCCTTCGGGAAGATGCGCTCGAAGAGCTGCTCGTCCGTGGCCCCGGCCTCGTGGAGGATGCGGGCGTCGATGGCCGCGGCCACCAGGTTGTGGGCCGCGGTGATGGCGTGGATGTCCCCCGTGAGGTGGAGGTTGAAGTCCTCCATGGGGATCACCTGGCTGTAGCCGCCGCCCGCGGCGCCGCCCTTGATGCCAAAGGTGGGGCCCTGGCTGGGCTGGCGGATGCAGGTCATCACCCGCTTCCCGAGGTGGGCGCCCAGGGCCTGGCTCAGGCCCACGGTGGTGGTGGTCTTGCCCTCGCCCAGGGGCGTGGGCGTGATGGCCGTGACATCGATGTACCTGCCGAGGGGGGCCTCCCGGAGCCGATCCAGCACCTCCAGGCGGACCTTGGCCTTGTGCGGGCCGTAGAGTTCCAGCTCCTCCGGCAGGATCCCCAATTCCTCCGCGACCCGGCCGATGGGCTTCAGGTCCGCCGCCTGGGCGATGTCCAGGTCCGAAGGGACGGGATCGACGCGCCGGAGGGCGGTGGGAGTGAAGGGAATCGCGGCGGGACGCATGCGTCCTCCATGGCAAAGAGCCTCCCCAAGATAGAGACGGGGCGGGGATCCAGCTTCCCATGGCCCGGATTCTTGATCCAGGTCACAGGGGCCCCCATGCTGGACCCATGAGGCGTCTGACAGGCATCGCTACGCACCGGTTCCGCGAGAGGGCCTCGGTCTTCCTCACGGAGCTGCATCCGGCCGGGGACGCGGAGGCCCGCGCCGCCGTGCTGGCGGCCCTCCGCAAGCGGGATTTCGATGCCACCCACCACTGCAGCGCGTGGCGGGAGGGCGTTCCGGTCGCTGCCTGTGGGTCGGACGATGACGGCGAACCCTCGGGCACCGCGGGGCGGCCCATGCTCGCCGTGCTGGAGGGCGCCGGCGCCACGGATCTCATCGCCGTCTGCATCCGGTGGTACGGCGGCACCAAGCTGGGGACCGGCGGGCTCGTCCGGGCCTACACCCAGGGGGTCCAGGGCGCCCTGGCCGAGGCCGGAGTCCTGGGGCTGTGGGAGGAGGTCCGCATCGTCCGCACGGGCGCCATCCGGGTGGACCTGGCCCTGGCCCACCTGCCCTTCGCGCTACTGGGGGCCTTCCCGGGCGTCCGGATCCTCGAGCAGCGCTACGAGGGACCCGCCGCCATCATCGGCTTCGAATGCCCCCCGGAAGCCTCGGAGGCCCTGGAGGCCGCCTGGCGCGAGCGCAGCCGGGGCGGTCGCATCGACTGGACCTGACCGCTCACCGATCCCGGCCCCCCGTTCGCCGATCCCCGCTCGTCCCGGGCCTCCCCCCTCCGTAGCTTGGTCACAGCGGGGAGGAATCCATGGTCCATGCCGGTTGGTTTCTCGACAGCCCCTGGTGGTGGGTCGCACTCTGGCTGCCCGCCTTCGGATTCGCCCTGCCCTTCGGTTCCACGAGGAAGGATCGCAAGCCATGAACGCCCAGAACCGCCCCCACGTCTTCACGCCCAAACTGGTCTTCGGCCTCGCCCTGATCGCCCTGGGCCTGCTCCTCACCCTCGACCAGCTCGGCTGGCCCGGCGCCTGGGGCCTCTTCCGCTTCTGGCCGGTGATCCCGGCGGTGTTCGGCCTGGCCCGGCTCCGCCAGCGCGGATGGGGCCACCTCGGGGGCCATGCCTGGCTCGCCTTCGCCCTGGTGGGCCTGGCCGCCCAGTGGGATCGCGAGGATCTCATCGAGCGCTGGTGGCCCGTCCTGGTGGTCTGGGGCGGCGCCGTCCTCACCCTCCGGGCCCTGGTGCCCTCCGCCCCGAAGCCGTCCGATTCCTGTGATGCTGGGAACGGCCCCGCCGAGAGGAAGCCATGATCCCCGATACCGAACCCAAGGCTCCCAGCCCCTTCAGCCCCAAGCTGGTGCTGGGCGTGGCCATCATCGTGGCCGGCCTCGTCCTCACCCTGGACAACCTCGGCCTGGTGGAGGCCCACCTCATCTTCAAGCTGTGGCCGCTCGTGCTCGTGGCGCTCGGCGTGGCGAAGCTGCGGCAGGAGGGCTCCGGCGGCACCGGCGCCTGGGTGCTCATCTTCGTGGGCGCCTTCATCCTCCTGGCCAACTTCGGCCGCGTCCACCTCACCGATGCCCTGGGGCCCCTGCTCATCGTGGCGCTGGGCATCCTCCTCGTGGTGAAGGCCCTGAAGCAGTCCCGGGGCGTTCCGCCCGAGCTCGAGAAGTCGGACGACTTCCTTCAGGGCACGGCCATCTTCGGGGCCTTCAAGCGGCGGGTGCTCACCCAGAGCCTCCGGGGCGGTGAGCTGACGGCCATCTTCGGCGGCTTCGAGGTGGATCTCCGCCATGCGGCCATCGCCGAGAACCAGGCCCGGGTGGACGTCTTCGTGCTCTTCGGCGGCGGCGAGATCCGCGTGCCCGAGGGCTGGGAGGTCGCCAACCGCGCCACCTCCATCATGGGCAGCGTGGGGGACAACACCTACCACGGCGGCGAGGCCCAGGCCGAGCGTCCACGCCTCGTGCTGACCGGCCTCACCCTCTTCGGGGGCGTCGAGGTGAAATCCTGATGCACCCCCTCCTGGCCAGCCGCGCGCGTCTGGGGGCCTACCTGCTGGGGTGGGCCCCCCTCGTGGCGCTCATGGCCGTGCTGGGCGCGAGCCAAGGCTGGTCCTGGCTGGAAGCGGCCAGCCTGTCGCTCGCCCTGTGCCTCTTCGGCGCCTTCCTCTTCCTCACGGCCTGGTACCTCTGCCGCGCCCTGCCCCTGGATCCCAGAG
>JAJYBX010000039.1 GCA_021778785.1 Acidobacteriota bacterium | reverse complement strand
AGGTTGAAGACCAGGTTGCAGAGGACCGAGAACAGGCAGAGGAGGGCCGCGGCCCAGAGCGCCGTGCGGAAGTTCCCCGTGTAGCTCGCGATGAGCTCCTCCGTGTTGAAGCTGAAGAGGGTCCCCACGCGGCTGATGGTCAGGGCGATGCCGAAGGCCATGGCCATCTCCTTGCCCTTGAACCAGCGGCTGATGATGGCGCTCTGCACCACGATCAGCGATTCCGACCCGGCGCCGAAGATCAGGCGCCCGCCGAAGAGCATCCACTTCGTCCGGGCCATGGCCACCATGACGGCGCCGACGAAGATGAGGCAGCTGAAGAGGAGGCTGGCCCGGCGGGGGCCCAGCTTGTCATAGAGCATGCCTCCGAAGAAGACGATGGCGATGGCGGCCACGGAGTAGGCGGTGTAGAGGTTCCCGATGGTGCTGCGGTCCAGGTGCAGCTCACGCATCAGCGTGGTCTCCAGCGCCCCGATGCTGTCGTAGGCGAAGTAGCTGCCGAAGACCAGCAGGCTGATGAACAGCAGGATCGTGAACCGGTAGAGGCGGCTGCCGGGATGGAATCCGCCGTGGGTCGCTGTCGTCATCGGGTCCACCTCACCACCCCGCAGGGCATTCCACCCGCCCTGCGCGGGTCCGGCTTCAGGTCTCACCGGGGCGGAGGCTCCGCGCCCGGTGCTGCGATGGTGCCATGGCCCGCGGATCCGGGGCACCAATGAAATTGATTTTCACAATCCTTAACAAGGTTTAACAATCCCCGGACCCTTGTTGTTGCCTAGACTCGTTCCACTCCGTCCCTTCCCAATCCATCCCCCTTTCGCCTGGAGCCCCCGGCTCCGAGGAGACCCCGTGCAGACCCGACTCTCCCTCCGTCTCGCCGCAGCCATGGTCCTGGCTGCGCCCGCCCTCCTGGGCGCCCGGCCCGACGGCCTGGCCAGCGAGGCCCAGCGTCACCTGGACGCCCGGGTCTACGACCTGGGCCTGAACCGCGACCACAGCTTCGCCCTCAAGAACGCCTTCGAGGAGCCCTCGGGCGAGGCCCATGTCCGCATGCGCCAGTTCTACAAGGGCGTGCGGGTGATGGGCGGCGAGGCCATCGTCCACATGACGGGCGGCCGGGTCTATGACCGCACGGACGCCCTGGTGCGCGGCCTCAGCCTGAACGTCACGCCGGCCCTGGGCCGGGCGGAGGCCCTGGCCGCCGCCGATCGGGTCCTGGCCCCGAAGGGCGCCTACACCGTGGCTCCCACCGCCGAGCTGGTGATCGCCCAGGTGGACAGCGAGGTCGTGACCCGCGGCGGGTCGCGCACGGTGACGCGCCCCGTCCTGGCCTACCACGTCCACACTGAGCTGGAGAACGCCCAGGAGACGCGGCACACCGATTTCCTGGTCGATGCCCGCACCGGCGCCGTGCTCGAGTCCTGGAACACGCTCCACACCGCGGGCGCCTCCGGCACGGGCAACTCCCAGTACTCCGGCACGGTGGCCCTGGCCACGAACAGCGCCACGGGCGGCTACGAGCTGCGGGACATGACCCGCGGCACGGGCGGGACCTTCGGCGCCAACGTGGTGACCAACCTGAACCACGCCACCTCCGGCAACGGCACCCTCTACACGGACGCCGACAACACATGGGGCGACGGCGCCAACTACGTGGAGGGCTCCTCCACCACCGCCGCCAACGGCGAGACCGCCGCTGTGGATGCCGCCTACGGCGTGCAGCAGACCTGGGACTACTACAAGAACGTCTTCGGCCGGAACGGCATCGACGGCGCCGGCACCGCCACCTACAGCCGCGTCCACTACAGCAACAGCTACGACAACGCCTTCTGGTCGGACAGCTGCTTCTGCATGACCTATGGCGACGGCAGCAGCTTCCAGACCCTCACCTCCATCGACGTGGCCGGCCACGAGATGAGCCACGGCGTCTGCGCCCGCACCGCCAACCTCACCTACCGCGGCGAGTCCGGCGGCCTGAACGAGGCCAACTCCGACATCATGGGCACCATGGTGGAGTTCATGGGCCACGGCGGCGGCACCACCACCATCCCGAACTACACCGCCATCGGCGGCACCATCAGCACCGTGGGCGGTGTGGTCCCGGCCGCGAACTACCTCATCGGCGAGCAGCTGGAGACCGCCTCGTTCAAGCACCCCCTGCGCTGGATGTACAAGCCCAGCCTGGACGGCAAGAGCCCCGACGCCTGGTCGAAGAGCCTCGGTCGGCTGGATGTCCACTACAGCTCCGGCGTGGCCAACCACTTCTACTTCCTGCTGGCCCACGGCAGCCAGATCGATGCCTTCTCCGGCAACCTCCAGTCCCCCATGGCCAACGGCGTCACCAGCGTCACGGGCGTCGGCAACGACAAGGCCGCCCGCATCTGGTACCGGGCCCTCACGGTCTACATGACGTCGAGCACCAACTACGCAAGCGCCCGCACCGCCACCCTGAACGCCGCCAAGGACCTCTACGGCGCCACCTCGGCGGAATACACCGCCGTGAACACCGCCTGGCTGGCCGTGAATGTGAAGTGACACGATCCTGAGCGGAGGAGGAGCCCCGGCCCACGCCGGGGCTTCTTCCGTACCGGGTTCCCAGAGGGGCCCCGATGCCCGATAGTGATGCCGATGGACCGTTCCACCCGGCGCACCTGCCCCAGCTGCCACATCCGCCTCTCGCCCCTCGCGGCGGAATGCCCGGAGTGCGGCCTGGCCCTGGCCCCGCCCCGCCAGGGCCGGCCCATGCTCTTCCAGGCCTCGGCCCTGGCCCAGGCCTCCTTCGCGCCACCCCCCCGGGCCCTCACGGCCCCCGCCCTGGGGCGCATCGCCCCGGTGGCCATCGAGATCGCCCCCGAAGAACTCCAGCGGGCGCCGGATGCCACCGAGGTCCCCCTCGAAAACCACACGGAGTCCCGGCCCTCCCTGTCGGACCACGAGCACGTGGCGAGCTTCTGGCCCCTCGTGAAGGTGGAGGTGGCGGAGGCCGGGCTCCTCCTCCTCCTCCAGGCCACCGCGCTGGCGCTGCCGGCCTGGTCCCTGGGCGTCTCCCCCCTGCGGATGCTGGCCGGGGCCTGGCCCTTCGTCGTCCCCTACCTGCTCAGCACCTCGTGGATCTTCTTCATGGGTCCGCTGGTCCTCACCGGGCAGTCACCCCTCATGAGCCTCTTCGGCGTCACCCTGGCCGAGAACAGCCCTGAGCGCCGGATCGCCTTCTCGCTGGTCCACCTCGTGTCGGTGGTCTGCTTCCCCCTGAGCTTCCTGTGCATGGTGCTCAGCCCCCGGCACCAGACCCTGGCGGAGCTGCTCAGTGGCCAGGAACTGCTCTCCCGCCCCGCGGAGCGCCTCCGGTAGGCGACCCTAGTGCGGCAGGTGCATGGGCACGGAGGTCACGATGATCCCCGGCTTGAGCAGCAGGGAGGCCTTGATCCGGAGGGCCGTCTGGTTGTGGAGGAACTGCTGCCACCACTTGAAGGTCACGAACTCCGGCAGGATGACCGTGAGGGCCAGCTCGGGCTCGGCCGCCCGGATGCGGTCCACCTCCTCCAGGATCGGCTCCACCACCTTGCGGTAGGGGCTGTGGAGACAGCGCAGGGGGACGCCCATGCCGTAGATGGTCCAGTCGGCCCGGAGCTTCTCCATGGCCGGGCTCTCGTGGTAGCCGTCGGACCCCAGGTCCACCGTCAGGGCCTCCACGCGGTCCCCGGCGATGAGGCGCCCGTAGATCAGGGACTGGACCACCCCCTTGTGGATGCCGTTCACCAGCACCAGGGCGTGGTGCTTGGCGGGCAGGAAGGCGTCCGTGCGGCTGGCGGCCAGCTTCGACTTCACGCCCACATAGTGGCGGCGGATGTTGAAGTGGATCACCACCAGCACCGGCACCAGCAGGATGACGATCCAGGCCCCGTGGATGAACTTGGTGATGGCGATGTCCAGCAGCACGATGAAGGCCGTGGCAGCGCCCAGCCCGTTGATGGCCGCCTTCGTGTGCCAGTGCGGCCCGCGCACCTTCTGCCAGTGGAACACCATGCCCGTCTGGCTGAGGGTGAACCCCATGAACACCCCGGCGGCGTAGAGCGGCAGCAGCATGTCCGTGTTGGCGTGGAACAGCCACACCAGGAGGCCCGAGAAGAAGAACAGGATGAGGATGCCGTTGGAGAAGACGAGCCGGTCCCCCTGGCTGGCGAACTGGCGGGGCAGGAACCCGTCCCGGGCCTGGAGGGCCGCCAGCCGCGGGAAGTCCGCGAAGGCGGTGTTGGCCGCCACCACCAGGATGGCGAAGGTGAAGCCCTGGACCGTGTAGTAGGCCAGCTTCGGGAACCCATGGGACACGTCGCCCAGGATGGCCTTGTTCAGCTTGGACAGCAGGGTCTCGGCGACGATGGAGGGATCCGCGCTGTGCTGGTAGGTCACGCCGTAGCGGTGGGCCAGCAGGGTGATGCCGAGGAACATCGTGGCCAGCAGGCCCACCATCCACACCATGGTCTTCGCCGCATTCGGCCCGGTGGGTTCCCGGAAGGCCGTGGTGCCATTCGAGATGGCCTCCACGCCCGTGAGGGCCGTGCAGCCCGCGCTGAAGGCCCGCATGAAGACCCACGCCATCGTCAGGCCCGCGAGGTGGCTTCCCTGCTCCACCGCCTGCTGGACCTGCACGGGGGCCGGTCCCCCGCCCAGGGCCAGCCGCGCCGCGCCGTAGCCCATCACCAGGAGGATCGTCACCACGAAGCCGTACGTGGGCACCGCGAAGAGGCCCCCGCTCTCCCGGATGCCCCGCAGGTTCATCAGGGCGATGAAGCCGATGGCCGCCAGGGTGAGCGCCACGTTGTGGCCCGACAGCGCGGGGAGGGCCGCCGTGATGGCCGCCACCCCCGACGAGACGGACACCGCCACCGTGAGGATGTAGTCCAGCAGCAGGGAGGCTCCGGCCGTGAGCGCCGCGATGTCGCCCAGGTTCTCCTTGGCCACGATGTAGGCTCCGCCCCCGCCCGGGTAGGCCAGGATCGTCTGCCGGTAGCTGATGGCCAGGATCCCCAGGAGGGCCACGATGCCCAGGGCCA
The DNA here is from genome assembly GCA_021778785.1 of Acidobacteriota bacterium. Lineage (GTDB taxonomy): Bacteria > Acidobacteriota > Holophagae > Holophagales > Holophagaceae > Geothrix. The sequence goes on along the minus strand of JAJYBX010000039.1, from coordinate 4,747 downwards.
CCGGGATCGACCAGCCGAACACCACATACCCCGCCGCGCCCGCCAGGGCCCCGGCCCCCAGGGCATGCCCCATCGTGCTGGAGAGCGAGGCCATGATCTCCTGGGTGGCATAGGCCACCGAGGACAGCGCGTCGGAACTGAACACCGCCAGGGCGATGGGATTGCTGATCCGGGTGTGCTGGGTCTCCTCGCTGGCGAGCCGCCGCCCCAGCAGGATCCGTCGCAGGTTCAACGCGCCCTCCATCGTCCGGTCCGGCCGGTCCCTGGAAGCTACTCCAGTATCGGCTCGAGGTGGTAGGGGATCGAGATCACGACCGTCTTGGGCTTCCTGAAGAGGACGGCCTTGAGGCGCCAGGCGGTCTGGTTGTGCAGGAGGCTCTCCCACCAGTGCCGGGTCACGAATTCCGGCAGGATCACGGTGAGGGTGTACTCAGGCTCCACCCGGCGCATGCGGTCCAGTTCGGCCACCACGGGCTCGACCACCTTCCGGTAGGGGCTGCGCAGCGCCCTGAGAGGGATGCCCTCGCAGTACCGGGGCCAGTCCGACCGGAGGCGCTCCAGCGCCGCGCTGTCCCGCCCGTGCTCGTCCGGGAAATCCACGGTGAGGGCCTCCACCTCGCCGTGGTCCGCGATGACCTTGGCGTAGTTGAGGGCCTGCACCACCCCGGAGTGGATGCCGGAGACCAGCACCACCACGCGGTTCTTCCGGGGCGAGATGAAGTCGGCCCGGCTGCCGGCCAGGATGGATTTCACGCGGATGTAGTGGCGGTGGATGTTGAAGAAGGTCATCACCAGGATCGGCACCAGGACGATCACGATCCAGGCCCCGTGGGTGAAACGCGTCACGGCGATGACCAGCATCACGAGCAGGGTGGTCGTGGCGCCCAGGCCGTTCACCAGGGCCTTCAGCCGCCACCGCGGCCCCTTCCTGCGGAACCAGCGGCGCACCATGCCCGTCTGGCTGATGGTGAAGCCCAGGAACACCCCCACGGCGTAGAGGGGCAGCAGGTGGTCCTCCTTCGCCCCGAACATGGCCACCAGGACCCCCGCCGCCAGGGACAGGATGAGGATCCCGTTCGAGAAGACCAGTCGGTCCCCCTGACTGGTGAACTGTCGGGGCAGGAAGCCGTCCCGGGCATGGAGGGCCGCCAGCCGGGGGAAGTCCGCATAGGCCGTGTTGGCCGCCAGGGCCAGGATGGCCATGGTGAAACCCGTGGTGGCCAGGTAGACCAGGCGCGGCATCCCGTGCTGCGCCCCCCCGAGGATGACGCGGGTGAGCTGGGAGAGGAGGGTCTCCGGGGAGTCCGGATGGTAGGTGAGGCCGTAGTGGTTGGTGAGGTAGGTGATGCCGAGGAACATCGTCCCCAGGAGGGCCACCATCCAGGTCATGGTCTTGGAGGCGTTGTGGGACACCGGCTCCTTGAAGGCCGTCACGCCATTGCTGATGGCCTCCACGCCCGTGAGGGCCGTGCAGCCCGCACTGTAGGCCCGGGCGAAGAGCCAGACCGCCGCCAGGCGGGCGGTGCCATCGATGTGCACCGGCGGCGCCGCGAAGTGGACCGCGCCTTTGTCCCCCATGGCCACGTTCCAGAAGCCCTTCGCAAGGAGCCCGAGGATACACAGCACGAAGCCGTAGGTGGGCAGCGAGAAGACCAGCCCGCTCTCCTTCACGCCCCGGAGGTTCATGAGCCCGATGAAGGCGATGATGCCCTCGGCCAGCAGGATGCGGTGTGGCTCCAGGCCCGGGAAGGCGGAGGTGATGGCCGAGACGCCGGCGGAGACGGACACGGCGACGGTCAGGATGTAGTCGATGAGCAGGGAGGCCCCGGCGGTCTGGGCCGCCGCCTCCCCCAGATTGTCCTTGGCCACCAGATAGGCCCCGCCCCCGCTGGGATAGGCGTGGATGGTCTGCCGGTAGCTGACATTCAGCACCAGCAGCAGGCCCACGATGCCCAGGGCCACCCACCAGGACCAGCCCAGCACCCCCGCGCCGAACATGGCCACGGCCATGGTGAGGGGCGTCATGATCTCCTGCGTGCCGTAGGCCACGGAGGAGAGGGCGTCGGAGCTGAACACCGCGAGCGCGATGGGGTTGCTGATGCGGGTTTCGTGCGTCTCTTCGCTGGTGAGGCGTCGGCCCAGGAGGATGCGTCGTAGGTTCGCCATGGCGTCGTCCCGGGAATCAGCGGGCCATGAGCCAGAGGCCCATGAACGTCGCGGCCAGCCCCACCAGCCGGGAGGGCTGGAGGTGCTCGCGGAAGAAGAGGAAGGCCAGGAGGGCCACCAGCAGGAAGTTCGCGTTCATGATGCCGATGACGATGGCCGTGCGTCCGCCCCGGGCGAAGCTCTCGTTGACGAAGATCAGGGCCAGGGCCGTGGCGAGGCCGGCGCCGAGGGCCCAGGCCACGGCGCCGGGCGCCGCTCCGGAACGGCCGCGGAAGGCCCAGTAGAGCACCGCCAAGGGCACCTCACCGACCACCACCCAGAACAGCACACCGGCGGGATCGAGCCCCCGCTGGCCTGCCGCCTTCATGCCGATGTTCCCGAGCCCCATGAAGACGAAGGCCGCCAGTGCCCATCCCAACCACGCCATGCCCAACCATCCCAAAGGGACCCATTATGGCCCCAGCTCCCCCGGCCCCGCGCCACGAATCCCACGGCAGGACCCTCCCCGCCCCCGCCGTGGCTTCGCCGACTCATGGATCTACAACCTTGTTTTATATAAGCTAAACAATTACAATCAATTAAAAATATCCAAGATAAATAACCCACCCCCTGCCGTGATCTCTGTCACAGCCGGGGATAGACCCGCACCCAACGAGGCACAGCACTCCTTCGGGAGAACCCCAACCACCGGGTCCACCGGACCCATCGGCGGAACCGTCCGCCAGGAGCCTCGACATGAACCGCAAGACCCCCTCCCTCGCCACCCTCTTCGCCGCCGGCGCCTTCGTGGCCGCCAGCGCCGCCCCGGCCGTGGCCGCCACGCCCGTCTCCACCCATGCCGGCAGCACCCTGACCGAGGCCGGCTGCGGCGCGAAGGATGCCAAGGACGCGAAGTGCGGCAAGGGCGCCAAGCCCAAGAAGGACGCCAAGGAGACCAAGGACGCCAAGAAGAAGGGCGAGAAGGACGCCTCCTGCGGCAAGGGCTCCTGCGGCAGCCAGAAGAAGGGCTGACCCCCTTCCGGATCTGCGGGCGGAGCGGCGCTCCGCCCGCGCTCTTTCGACCGAGGAGACATGGCGTTCAGCGGCGTGGGACTGGGCCTGCGGCGGCCCCACATCGAGGCGGTGGCGACCCTCGATGCGGCGCCCGTGCCCTTCTGGGAGATCGCCCCGGAGAACGTCGTGGGCACGGGCGGCGCGCGGCACCGGCTGGTCACGGGCATCCTGGAGCGGGACGACGTGATCACCCACGGCCTCTCCATGTCCCTCGGCGGTTTCGACGCCTGGCTGCCGGAGGTGCTGGACCGCCTCGTGGCCTTCCTCAAGGCCACCGGCACCCCCTGGCACTCCGAGCATCTCTGCTGGAGCAGCTTCGGCGGGGCCCACACCCACGAACTGCTGCCCATGCCCTTCACCCGCGAGGCGGTGCGCCACACGGTGGCCCGCGTGAAGGCGCTGCAGGCGCGGCTCCCCGTGCCCTTCCTCCTGGAGAACATCAGCTACTACGCCGAGCTCGGCGCCCCCGAAATGTCCGAGCGGGACTTCGTCCTGGAGGTGCTGGAGGGCGCCGACTGCGGATGGCTGCTGGACCTCAACAACGTCTACGTGAACAGCGTGAACCACGGCTTCGACCCCAAGGCCTGGCTGGCGGGGATGCCCCTGCACCGGGTGGCCCAGATGCACATCGCCGGCCACACCTGGCTGGAGGCCGAGGGCGTACTTCTCGACACCCACGGCGCCCCGGTGGTGGATCCCGTGATGGACCTCCTGGCGTGGGTGCTCCCCCGCATCGGCCGCCCCGTACCCGTCCTCCTGGAGCGGGACCACGACATCCCGGCGCTGGAAGTCCTGCTCGCGGAACGCGAGGCGCTCCAGCGGGTGTACGACCGCGCCCTGGCCGGGGTGACCCATGCCTGAGGCCCGCACCTCGCACCTGGCGCATCTGCAGGGCCTCGTCACCGACCTCGTGCTGGCGCCGGAGGCCGACGCCTTCCGCGAGGATCCGGCCGCCTTCAGCGCAGAGCACGGCCTCGGGCCTGACGACCAGGCGGCCCTGGCCCTCCGCGGCGACCGCTGGCTGCTCTACCGCGACCTGGTCCGCACGGCCCTGGAGGACCCCCTCCTGGATGCCTTCCCCGTGACGCACGCCCTGCTCGTACGGGAGGAGGCCTGGACCTGGGCCGTGGACGCCTTCCTGGCCAGCCGCACGGTCTCCAGTCCCTACTACCGCGACGTGGCCCCGGCCTTCGTGGCCTGGCTGGCCGACAGCCGCTGGGGCCAGGACCGCTGGCCCTTCCTGCTCCAGCTCGCCAACTACGAGGTGCTGGAACTGGACGTGGTGAGACACCCCGACGGGCCCCCGCCCCCGGGCCTGCTCCGCGAACCCGCGGCGGACCGGGTGGCCGTGCTGGATCCGGCGGCGCGGAACCTGGCCTACGGCTTCGCGGTCCAGGCGGCCACCGTCGAGGCGCCGGAGCCCCCGGGCGCCTGCGCCTGGCTCCTCTGCCACCGGGACCGCGACGGGGCCTTCCGGGTGCTGGAGCTGAGCCCCCATGTCTCCGCCCTGCTGGCCCGCAGCCAGGAG
>JAJYBX010000038.1 GCA_021778785.1 Acidobacteriota bacterium | reverse complement strand
GTTTCGTAACTTTTTAGTTCTATTAGGCTTGGAGCCTATTGGGGGCCGGTGTTGCTGGCTATCCTGCCTCCCAGGAGGAACTTTTCATGCATCGAAAGCATCACCGCGGTTCAACCATCCTGGCGCTCCTGGTGGCGGCGGCCCCCCTCTGCGCCCAGGGCGTGACCGCCCAGTTGAGTGGACGTGTCCAGGATACCCAGGGGCTCCTCCTGGCCGATGCGACCGTGGCCATCCGCAACGAGGAGACCGGGTTCATCCGCACGGTCCGCACCGATGCGCGGGGTCGCTTCCTGGCCCTGGCCCTGCCGGTGGGACCCTACTCCGTGGGCGTCACCAAGCCGGGCTTCCAGTCGGCCTCCAACGTCAAGGTGAGCCTGAACCTGGGTGATGCGGCTCCCCTGAGCATCCGGCTCGCCCCCGAATCGGCCGCCACCGTGGAGATCGTGGCCGGCGAGTCGCGGGTGGACAGCGAGCGTTCGACCGTGGCGGCCACCGTGGCCCCCTCCGACCTGGAGAACCTTCCGATCAAGGGCCGCAGCCTGCTGGATTATTCGAGCCTGGCCCCGCAGGTGAGCGTCACGGGCCGGGGACAGGTCGCGATCGCCGGCTCCCGGGGCGTGAACACCTCCATCAACATCGACGGCGGGGACTACAACTCCTCCTTCTTCGCGGGGGCGACGGGCACCAGCACGGTGGCGGGCAGCCCCTTCTCGGTCTCCCTCGAGGCGGTGCGCGAGTTCCAGGTGGTCACGGACGGTGCCTCCGCGGAGTACGGCCGCATGGGCGGCGGCTACCTGAACGCCATCACCAAGTCAGGGTCCAATGACCTGACAGGCGGCCTCTTCTACTACTACCGGCCCAGCAGCTGGGTCGAGAAGGAGGTCAATGTCTCCGGCAAGGCCGGCGCCAACGACCTGGTGAGCTTCAAGACCATCCAGTACGGCGGCTCCATCGGCGGGCCGATCATCAAGGACAAGCTCTTCTACTTCCTGGCCTTCGACTTCCAGCGGGAGAACCGGCCCCAGAGCTTCGTCTGGGGGGGCAGCAACCCCGTGACCCTGGACCCCGCGAATGCCTCGGATGCCGTGCTCCTGTCCAAGGCCGGCTCCTACACCAAACCCAACGACGGCGACAACCTCTTCGCCCGCATCGACTGGAACCTCAGCACCGACCACACCCTCCAGTTCCGGGTGACGAAGTCGAGCGTGAAGAGCGTCTACAACGCGGGCCTCTACAACTCCCGGGAGAACATCGCCCACGACGAGTACAACACCACGGCCCTGGGCCTCCAGTGGAACTGGACCCTCGGCGCGAACTGGCTGAGCGAGTTCAAGCTGAACTGGAACAAGGATGAGCAGCCGCGCGTGCCCGAGAGCTTCGGCCCCCAGGTGGTCATCAGCTCTGTCGGCAACTACGGGAAGGTGCCCTACACCCGCGCCTTCGAGCTGAAGAAGACCCAGATCACCGAGGCCATCACCTACTTCACGCCCACCCTGCAGGTGAAGGGGGGCATGGACCTCATCCTCCATGACGTGTTCGAGGTCTTCGCGCCCTTCGTGGAGGGCGCCTACACCTTCAACACGCCGGGCCTGACCAATTTCCGGGCCGGGACCTGGAGCACGTACCAGCAGAACTTCGGCCTGAACGGCCTTTCCGGCTACGACGCGGGCCGCTTCGACCAGAAGGAGCGGGACCTGGCCCTCTTCCTCCAGAGCGACTGGCACGTGTCCAGTTCCGTGAAGCTGGGCCTGGGCCTTCGTTATGACAAGCAGGAGCACCCGGACTTCCCCATCCTGGACGTCTCCAACCCCATGGCCACCAAGCTGCCGCTCACGGCGAAGATCCCCGCCTCGGATGCGATCAGCCCCCGCCTGAGCCTGGTCTGGACCCCCGAGGCCGACAAGGGCAACACGGTGGTGCGCGCCTCCGCGGGCCGGTTCGTGAGCCGCACGCCCGCCATCTTCCTCTACCAGGTCTATACCGGGAACGGCGCCCGGGTCGGCGCCTACACGTTCAATGCCAGCAACGCCGCCCAGTTGGCCCTGGCCCAGCAGCTCGGCATCGGCTACGGCGCCGGCTTCAACCCCGCCGCCCCGGCCAGCATCGATCCGGCCGCCCTCTCCACGCTGACCCCGGGCCAGCTTGCCACCCTGGCGGGGACCCTCCAGGTCTCCACCTTCGGTTCCGACTTCAAGAACCCCTCGACCAACCGCTACAGCCTGGGCGCGGAGCGGGCCTTCCGGATGGGCTGGGTCTTCGGGATCACGGGGACCTACGCCAAGACGATCCACCTCGAGCGCATCACCGACCTGAACCTGGCCGAGACCGGCGTGGATCCCCAGGGGCGGGTGCTCCTGACGCGCCCCAACCCCAACTACGGCGCCATCAAGGCCTATGTCAGCGATGCCGAGTCGAAGTACACGGCCGTGACCCTCTCCGCCAAGTACCAGAAGGCCGACTCCCCGTTCAACGCCCAGGTCTACTACACCTGGTCGGAGGCCAAGGACAACGACTCCAACGAGCGCAACTACAACAGCTGGGGCATCCAGAATCCCCTGCGGCTGAACGAGGACTGGAGCTACGGCGACAATGACCGCCGCCACGTGCTGGTGGGGAGCGCGTCCTACCTGGACCCCGTTTCCAAGGTGCAGTTCGGGGCGACCTTCCGCTACTACTCGGGACTGCCCTACACCCCGTACTTCTCCAACGATCTGAACGGCGACACCATGCGGGTGGACCGTCCCATCGGCACCGAGCGGAACAGCCTGCGCACGGCCAGCCAGACGAACGTGGACCTCAGGATCAGCCGGGACTGGCGGATCTCCCGCAGCCGTCTGACCCTCTCGCTGGATGTGTTCAACCTCTTCAACCGGGCCGACACCTACAACCGCATCAGCTACAACGGCACGGACGCCGCTCCGGTCCAGCGGTCGTACTTCACCACCCTGACCCGCGTGGACGACACCCTGTTCCCCACGCGCCAGGTGCAGCTGGGGGCCCGCCTCTCCTTCTAGGCGGCCCTTCCCGATGTCCGGGGCGGCGCTGGCGCCGCCCCGGATGCTTTGTACCCATCGTCATCAACGCGACCATACTGCGGGCATCTCAGGGAGGTCGCCATGTCCTTGCTGCTGCAGGTCGTCCTTTCCCTTTCGATCGCCACCGTCACCGTCCTGCTCGGGCTGCTGCTGGTCCAGGCGCGGCGCACGGCCGCCTCGGTCCAGCGCCTCGCCGAGCGCGCCGCGGAGGATCTCCACCAGATGGCCGGTGATGTGCATGAGGTCCGCCTGAAGGTGGTGGAGGTGGCCGACCTCGCCCGCGGGGCCTTCGAGCTGCCCTCCACCCTGACCCAGGTGGTGGCGGGGGTGGTCCGCGGGATGCCCGGGTTCTTCGCGCGGCGGCACTCCTCCGGGCGATTTCTCGAGGCCCTCCTGACAGGGATCCAAAGCGCCGTACATTTGCTCCGCGGCCGGAAGGCAGGGCCGCGGGAGGAGGGTTCCCGTGCGTGAGGAGAGTGGCATGTTTGGCACGTCCCTGCTGGTGTTCCTGGCGGGCGCGGCCGTGGGCGCGGCGGTCGCCGCCCTGACCACGCCGAAGACCGGGCCCGAGCTGCGGGGGGACATCAAGGGCCTGGGCAACAAGCTCCGGGACCGGTTCGCCCCGGTGAACACCCACGAAGAGGAGCGGATGGGCGTCTGACGCCCTTCTGCCGGAAGCCGACGGTCCCGCGCTGGCCCCGGGGGGAAGTGCTGCGTCCCCCGCGAGGATCCGATCACTGAGACAAGGACTCTGCATCTTCAGTTGCAGCATGGGTTTGCGTGCGAGCCTCGTATGAAGATGCTATGGTGATCGGACCTTTTCCGGAGCGGCCCATGTCCACCCATCCCGCCTTCGCGGCCCTGCTGGCCCTGCCCGTCCTCGCCGATCCGGCGGTGGCGGCCAATCCCTTCTTCTCGGAATGGAAAACGCCCTTCGGCGTGCCCCCCTTCGCGGAGATCCGGGAGGAGCACTTCCTCCCCGCCTTCCGCGAGGGCATCGCGCAGCATGACCGCGAGGTGGCGGCCATCGCCGGGTCCGCGGAGGCGCCCACGTTCGCCAACACCATCGAGGCCCTGGACGCTTCGGGCCAGTTCCTGGAGCGCGTGGGCGCCGTCTTCTACAACCTGACGGGCGCCGAGACGAACCCGAAGCTGCAGGCCGTGAACCGCGAGGTGGCCCCCCTCATGGCGGCCCACCGCGACGACGTGCAGCTGAACGACCGCCTCTGGCAGCGGGTGAAGGCGGTGTGGGATGCCCGCGAGGGTCTGAAGCTGGACCGGGAGCAGGCTCGCCTGCTGGAGCGCACGACCAAGGGCTTCGTCCGCGCCGGAGCGGCCCTGACGCCGGAGCAGAAGGTCCACATGCGGGCCCTCAACGCCGAGCTGTCGAAGCTGGGCGTGGACTTCGGCGACCGGCTGCTCAAGGCCACCAAGGCCTTCCGGCTGGTGGTGGACAAGCCCGCCGACCTGGCCGGTCTTCCGGAGGGAACCCGGATGGCTGCGGCCGCCGCGGCGAAGAAGGCCGGCCTCGAGGGCAAGTGGCTGTTCACCCTCGACGCGCCGAGCCTCTGGCCCTTCCTCGAGAACGCCCAGGACCGGGAGCTGCGGAAGCGCATGCTCACGGCCTACCTGGAGCGCTGCAACCAGGGCGGCGACACGGACACCAATGCCATCGTGAGCCGCGTGGCGGCCCTGCGGGCGGAGAAGGCCCAGCTGCTGGGGTACCGGACCTGGGCCGACTACGGGCTGGAGGAGAACATGGCCAAGACCCCCGCCGGGGTCTACGGTCTCCTGGAACAGGTGTGGAAGCCGGCCCTGGAGGTGGCGAAACGGGAGCGGGCGGATCTGCAGGTCCTCATGGCGAAGGATCTGCCGGGCGAGGCGCTCCAGCCCTGGGACTGGCGCTACTACGCCACGAAGGTGAAGCTGGCGAAGTACGACCTGGACGAGGAGGCGCTGAAGCCCTACTTCCCCCTCGACCGGGTGCGGGAGGGCGCCTTCCACGTGGCCGGCCGCCTCTACGGCATCACCTTCACCGAGCGGAAGGACGTGCCCACCTATCACCCCGAGGTCCGCGCCTTCGAGGTGAAGGAGAAGGACGGGAGGCATCTGGGCCTGCTCTACCTGGACTACCACCCGCGCCCCGGCAAGCGGGGCGGCGCCTGGATGAGCGCCTACCGGAGCCCCTGGATCCGGGACGGGAAGAAGGTGGATCCCGTGGTGGTGAACGTCTGCAACTTCACCCGGCCCGCCGGAGACCGGCCGGCGCTCCTCACGGATGACGAGGTGCGCACCCTCTTCCACGAGTTCGGCCACGCCCTCAACGGCCTCTTCTATGCCGGCCGCTACCGGGGCACCGCGGGCACGCCCCGGGACTTCGTGGAGCTCCCCAGCCAGGTCATGGAGAACTGGGCCATGGAGCCCGAGGTGCTGAAGGTCTATGCCCGCCACTACCAGACGGGCGAGGTCATCCCCGCCGATCTGGTGGCCAGGCTGCGGAAGGCCGGCACCTACGGCCAGGGCTTCGCCACCACGGAGTACATGGCCGCGGCCCTGCTCGACATGGACTGGCACACCCTCGCGGACACCAAGCCCCGCGACACCGCCGCCTTCGAGAAGGCCTCCCTGGCCAAGTGGGGTCTGCTCCCCGAGATCCCCGTGCGCTACCGCAGCCCGTACTTCAACCACATCATGGGCGGCTACGCCGCGGGGTACTACAGCTACATCTGGAGCGCCGTGCTGGACAGCGATGCCTTCCAGGCCTTCAAGGAGAAGGGTGACCTCTTCGATCCGGCCACCGCGGCCGCCTTCCGGAGCAAGATCCTCTCCCGGGGCGGCACGGAGGATCCCGCCGTCCTCTTCCGCGACTTCCGCGGCCGCGATCCGAAGGTGGAGCCGCTGCTCACCAAGCGGGGGCTGAAGTTCTAGAAGCGGACCACGCCGCCCAGGCTGAGGCCGGTGGCGGTGAGGTTCGTCTCGATGGGACTCCAGAAGGCCCGGGCCTCCACGCCGAGGTGGGGGGTGAGCTGGTAGCCGAGGCCACCGCTCACTCCCAGCCGGGTGTGGGAGGTGGCCGTGCCGCCGGTGGGGCTCACCCGCCACATCTGGCCGCCGGCCCCGACCACCAGGTAGGGGCCCTGGTCTGCGGTCTCACCGGGGAACCAGAGGGCGTCCACCATGAAGTCCACGGAGGAGACGGTGACCTCGGCGCCCCCCAGGCTGGCGCTGGTCTTCTTCGGGAAGTACTGGCCGCCCACCGTGGGGCGGAGCTTGAAGGTGTCCCCCACGGGGATCTCCACGAAGACCCCCGCGCCGAGGCCTACCTGGCCGTCCGTGAGGTCCCGCAGATCGCCCATGGGGATCACGCCCTGGGCCCGCACGCCGAGGGCGGCATCCTGGGCGCAGAGGGGCAGGGCGGCGAGCAGGAGGGGGAGGACACGGCGCATGGTCACACCTCGTATCTGGAGACCGTCTCGTCCCAGCGGCCCTGGGCCTTGAGGATGCGCTCGGCCACGGCCCGCAGTACGCCGCGTCCGCCGGCGACGGGCACGGTCCAGTGGCAGGCGGCTTTCACCTCGGCCACGGCGTCGGCCGGGCAGCAGGCCAGGCCCACGCGCCGGAGCAGGGGCAGGTCCGCCAGGTCGTCGCCCAGGTGGGCCACCTGGTCATGGGTCAGGCCGTGCCGGGCGCAGAGCTCGTCGAGGACGGGCTTCTTGTCCAGGTGGCCGGCGAAGCAGTCCTCCACGCCCAGATCCTGGGCCCGGTGGTCCGTGGCGGGGGAGGCCAGTCCCGAGATGAAGGCCACGGGGATGCCGGCCCGCTGGAGCCACTTGATGGCGGCCCCGTCGCGCACGTGGAAGACCTTGGTGTGGCTGGCGCTGCCGCCGTAGCGCAGGCCGCCGTCGGTGAGCACGCCGTCGATGTCGGTGCAGAGCAGGCGGATCTTCGCGGCGCGGGCATCCAGGTCGTCCACGGGGGCCTCCTGGCTCCAGCGTAGCAAGGCCGGGTGGGGGATCAGCCGATGGGCAGGTCGTGGGTCTCGACCCTGGCGCGGGGCGTTGACGAAGATCAAAATTCTCCCAGGAGGCTTCAGCACGGTGGCATGTCTGGTTGATGGATGCCCCGATGGGTATAGAGTTTTCCTTGACGGGAATTTTCGACTTGACCCGGGGATGGAACTGGATAACCATTTGTGCATGGAGTTGAAGATGAACCATCAGCTCAGCAACCCGATGATCGACGAAGTGAGCGGCCTGTTCAGTGCCCTGGGCGATGCCTCCCGCCTGAAGATCCTCCGCTCGCTCCTCGATTCGAAGGGCCCCCTGAGCCAGGGTGCGGTGGCCGATGCTTCGGGCCTTTCCCAGGCCAACGCCTCCAAGCACCTGGCCTGCCTGGTGCGCGTGGGCCTCGTGAACCGCGAGCCCGAGGGCAACGCCGTGTACTTCACCCCGGTCATGCCCCTGGTGTCCGATCTGTGCGACCTCGTCTGCGGCCATGTCAGCGACCGCGCCAAGATGACCTACAAGGCCCTTAAGTAATTAAGGGTATGGGCATTTGCTTTTTTTTGCTTAGGAGTATTCCTTTATGACCAATAAAGTCATACAAAGGCTGGCCTTGCTCCTGGCGGCAGGGACCGGGCTGTGGGGCCAGGGCAGCTTGACCGTCTCCGACGCCATCCGCAAGGCCTGGGTTGACCAGGCCGGTCTCAAGGCCGGGCAGGCCATGGTGGACAGCCGCAAGGCGGAGGCCGAGGGCTACCGCGACCTGCGCCTGCCCACCCTCACGCTGCAGGCCCAGGGCGTGCGCACCAACGAGCCCATGATGGCCTTCGGCATCAAGCTCAACCAGGCGCGCATCGGGATGGCGGACTTCAACCCCCTCACCCTGAACCACCCCGACGCCATCGGCGCCTACGGCGGCTCCGCGGTCCTCCAGCAGCCCCTCTACACGGGCGGGCGCATCACGGCGGCCCGGAAGGCCGGCGACTACATGGCCCAGGCCGAGGCCGCCAGCCAGGAGCGCCGCAAGCAGGAGACGGCCATGGCGGTGGTGCAGGCCTACTTCGGCGCCGAGGTGGCCGAGCAGGCCATGAAGTGGGTGCAGGACACGGAGACGTGGGTGAAGGGCATGGAGGCCTTCGTGGGCGCCCGGGTGGACCAGGGCCTCATGCTCGAATCCGAGCTCCAGCGCCTCAAGGCCTTCCACGCGCAGGTGGACGCCCAGAAGGCCGAGGTCACCATGCAGATCCGCTCCGCCCGGTCGGGCCTGGGCCTGTTGACGGGCACGGGCCCCGTGGAGGGCGACCTGGCCACGCCCCTGGAGCCGGTGACCCCCGCTCCCTCCGCGACCCAGGGCCGCCGCGCCGACCTGGTGGCCGCCGAGTTGCAGGCCAAGGCCGCGGGCGAGGGCGCCAAGGCCGCCAAGGGCAACAACCTCCCCGAGGTGGGCCTGGAGCTGGGCGCGGGCACGCTGCACCACTCCTGGTCCCAGAAGGGGGACTGGACCTGGGCCGGCGTGGGCGTGAAGTGGAAGGTGTTCTCGGCCCCCGACCTGGCCAAGGCGCGCGCCGCCCGGGCCCAGGCGCAGGCCGCCAAGGACATGCAGATCTTCAAGGAGCAGCAGGCGGAGCATGAGACCCGCGTGGCCCGGGAGGCCGTCACGGCCGCCGAGGCCCGCTACGCCGCCGCCAAGGACGCCCTGGCCGCCGCCGAGGAGTCCCGCCGCCTCCGGGAGGCGCGCCACAAGGAGGGCCTGGCCCCGCTCATCGAGGTGCTCGATGCCGAAGCCGCCGTCCAGGGCGCCCGCACCCTCATCCTCCAGAGCCTCTATGAACTTCGCGTGAGCCGCGCCAGCCTCGACCTGGCCACCGGCACCCCCATCGAAGGAGTCCAGCCATGAAGACCACCCTCTCCGCCCTGGCCGTGACCAGCGCGCTCCTGGGCACCCTGGCCTGCGGCCAGAAGGAGACCCGTCCCGAGGCGAAGACCCTTCCCCGCGTGACCGTGTCCCTGGCCGCCACCAGCACCCCCGAAGGGGGCGCCTGGGTGGCCGCCACGCTCCAGTCCACCCGCACGGCCATGATGTCCACCCGCATGGCCGCCCAGGTGAAGCGCGTCCCCGTGGAGGAGGGCCAGCGCGTGGCCGCCGGCACGCTCCTCATCTCCCTCAACGACCAGGATCTCCAGGGCCAGCTGCAGGCCGCCGAGACCGGGCTGGCCACCATCGAGGCCCAGCACCGCCGCATCGTGGCGCTGCAGGCCCAGAAGGCCAGCACCATCGCCGAGCTGCAGCAGGTGGAGGCCCAGGTGGCCCAGGCCCAGGCCGGCGTCACCGCCCTGAAGGCCAACATCGCCTACACGCAGATCCGCGCGCCCTTCGCCGGCGTGGTCCAGTCCCGCAAGGTCAACGAGGGCGACTTCGTGGGCCCCGGCATGCCCCTGCTCGAGCTCTACGCCGATGGCGAACAGGAGCTGGTGGCCACCGTCTCCGCCGGCGAGGCCAAGGGCCTGAAGGTGGGCCAGAAGGTGGCCTTCACGGCCGAGGACCAGCAGGGCGAGGCCCAGATCACGGCCCTGGCCCCCGGCGGGGATCCCTGGAGCCACAAGGGCACCCTGCGCGCCCGTGTACTCAAGCCGAAGGGACTGCGCCAGGGCACCTTCGCCCGCATCCTCGTGCCCGGCCTGAACGCCGAGAGCCTCACCGTCCCGAAGAGCGCCCTCCTCCACCGGGGCGAGCTCACGGGCGTCTTCGTGGCCAAGGATGGCCAAGCCGAGCTCCGCTGGCTGTCCCTGGGCGAGGCCGT
>JAJYBX010000037.1 GCA_021778785.1 Acidobacteriota bacterium | reverse complement strand
GGGAAGTCCTCCACCTCGATGATCCAGAAGGCCTCCGGACTGCCGAATTCCTCGAGCATCTTCACGTCCACCACGCGCTTGCAGCGTTCGGCCAGCAGGCTGCCCGCGCCGCCGGTGGCGTGGAGGTAGACGGCCCCGGTCTTCTGGAGGCCCTCGCTGGTCTTCTTGCCCATGCCGCCCTTGCCGATGACGCCGCGGACCTTGTAGGTCTCGATGACGTCGGCCTGGTAGGGCTCCTCGCGGATGGAGGTGGTGGGCCCGGCGGCCACGAAGCTATAGTGGCCGTCCTCGTGCTGCTTCACCACCGGCCCGCAGTGGTAGATGACCATGTTCTCGAGGATGGGCTTCAGCCACTCGGGCTTCTGCTCCTTCATGTACTTGTGGCCCATGTCGCGGCTGAGGACGACGCGGCCGTTGAGCAGCACCTCGTCGCCGACCTTGAGCTGGCGGATCTGGTCTTCGGTGATGGGGGTGGTGAGACGGATCATGGGAGCCTCGTCGCGATCAATCGAAGGACACTTCGCCGCTGGGCTTGAGCGTCAGCGTGCCCCGGCGGCTGCTCCAGCACATGTAGCTGATGCTCACGTAGAAGCTGGCGGGGTGGCGGTACATCTCCTCCGCCATGACGCCCAGCACCGTGGTGTTGCCGCCGTAGCCCATGGGCCCGATGCCCAGGGTGTTGAGGTCGTTCGTGACCTCCTTCTCGAAGGCGTCCATCTTCGCGTCGGCGTTCGGGGTGCCCAGCTTGCGGAGGATCAGCTCCTTGCTCTTCTCGTAGCCGGTGACGCGGTCGCCACCGATGGCCACGCCGAGGATGCCCGGGCTGCAGCCCTGGCCCTGGGCCTTCACCACGGCGTCGATGATGCACTTGCGCACGCCCTTGATGTCCCGCCCCGCGCCCAGGGCGGCATCCGGCAGGCGGTACTGGGCGCCCACGTTCTCGCAGCCCCCGCCCTTCTGCATGACGGAGATCGCGACCTCGGGACGGTCCCATTCCTCGAAGTGGACGGCCGGGTGGTGCTCGTGGAAGGGATCCATGTTGGTGCCGGTGTTCTTGCCGCTGAGCGATTCCACGCAGTTGGGGCGGAGCCAGGACCGCTTCGTGGCTTCCACCACGGCGGCGCGGATCTGCTGCTTGGCCGCCCGCTGGCTGAGGCCGTAGGGATGGCGGATCCAGACGATGATGGAGCCGGTGTCCTGGCAGAGCGGCGTCACGTGGCCATCCGCCAGGATGATGTTGCGCACCATGTCGTTGAGGGTGTTGAAGGCGCGGCTGCCCTCCTCCTCGGCGTCCCGGCCCTTCACCAGCGCGTCGATGACATCCTGCGGCAGGCGGCTGGTGGTGCGGCGGAGCAGCTCCAGCATGGGCGTCGTGAGGTCGAGTCCCTTCAGATCCGACAGGTCGGCCTTGTACCCGGGGGGCAGCACCGACTTGGATTGCACCACGTCGAGCGTGGTGAGGGTGGGGATGACGCACTCGGACATGGACCCTCCGCGGAACACCGGGTCCCATGATCCGCCCTCGGAAGCTGAGGCTCAAGTGATCAATGTCCCAAGGCGCCTCCAGGACGATGGAGACCCTCCGTAACCGCGGTCACAAATGGCGGGATCCATCCCGGAGTCCCTGGCTGTCGCCTTTCCCGACACGTATGTTTGGACAGGTGCTCCGGTGAGACCGGGATTCCCTTGCAGTTACTCAGCCACCAGGAGGAAGACATGCGCTTCAACAGGCTTGGCAAGGCCATCGCCGGGGGGCTTCTATTGCTGGGCGGCCTCGGCATCCTCGGCTGCGGCGGAAGCAGCAGCGCCTCCGGAGCCGCGTCGGGGACCGGCACCGGTCCGGGGTCGGGCACCGGCACCACCCCCACCGCCACCCCCGTCCAGGTGAACCTCGGCGATGCCCCCGCCGACTGGATCATGGCCTTCGGCATGACGGTGAACAACGTCACGCTCACGCCCGCCTCCGGCACGCCCGTGAGCCTGGTGGCCACGGCGACCCCCATGGAAATGACGCAGACCATGGCCACCATGCAGCCGTTGGCCGCGCTCAGCATCCCGCAGGGCACCTACACCCGGGCCACGGTGACCCTCGCCTCGGTGTCCATGGGCTACCTGGACCCGATCACCAAGGCCTACACCCAGAAGACGATGCCGGGCCCCTTCACGGCCATCGTGCCCTTCTCGCCCGCCCTGACCGTGGGCGCCAACCCCATGGCCCTGAACTTCGACATGAACATGGGCGCCTCCGTCACCGTGGATGGCTCGGGGAACGTCTCCCTCTCGCCGGTCATGACCGCCGCCATGGCCAGCCTCGCCACCTCCGGGCAGACGCCGTGGACGGGGGGGATGCAGCAGATGATGGGCAGCGTCTCCACCATCTCCGGCAGCCAGTTCTCCCTCGGCGCCATGATGGGGATGCAGAAGGCATCCTTCACCACCGACGCGACCACCCTGTTCACGGGATCGGGCCTTGCGGGCATGGCCGGCCTGACCAGCGGGATGATGGTGAGCGTGGACGCCACCGTCCAGCCCGACGGTTCCTACCTCGCCAAGCGGGTGGAATCCCTCGGGGTCGGTTCGACAGGCATGATGGGCGGCGGCCTGGTCACCACCGTCACCGGCAATCCCCCCACCCAGCTCACCCTGGCCGCCAGCGCGGGCCAGGGGGGCGGCATGATGCCGACCTCCATCGGGGGCACCGTCACCGTGAGCATCCCCTCGGGCACGCCCTATGCCTATGACGCCGATGGCCTGGACCTGACCGGCCTGCCCTTCACGCCCGTCTTCGATCCCGCCAGCCTCGCCAAGGGCCAGCGGGTGGCCGTGCTCAGCGCCGGCGCCATGATGAGCGGCGGGGGCGGCATGGGCGGCGGGATGATGGGCAGCCTGGGAACGATCACCGCCAGCGCGATGCGCCTGGAACCCCAGGCCCTGCACGGGACCGTGTCCGGTTACACCGTGAGCGGCACCCAGGCGTCGTTCACCCTGACCCTGCCCGCAGATGCCGCCTTCACCACCCTCACGGGGGCCTCCACCGTCGTGGTGTACCAGCAGGCCGCCACCCGGATGATGGGCCTCGCCTCCGTGGCCAACGGCGCCGATGTCGCCGCCCGGGGCCTCCTGTTCAACGACGCCGGCACCTACAAGCTGGTGGCGGGCTGGATCACCCTGCCCTGAGGGGCCCCGTCTGGCCGGTATCCTGGAGCCATCCGGGAGTTCCCATGGCCAGGCACCTGTTCATCCTCAACGATCCCCCCTACGGCACCGAGCGCAGCTACAACGGCCTGCGCCTGGCCGGTGCCACCGCCAAGCGCGAGGGCGCGGAGGTCCGCGTGTTCCTCATGGGCGATGCCGCCGCCTGCGCCAAGGGGGGTCAGAGGACCCCCGATGGCTTCTACAACCTGGAGCGGATGCTGAAGGGCGTCACCGCCCGCCACGGGCAGGTGGGCGTCTGCGGCACCTGCATGGACGCCCGCGGCATGGTCGAAGCCGAATTGGCCGAGGGCTGCCGCCGCAGCACCCTGGAGGAGCTCACCGATTGGACCCTGTGGGCGGACCGGGTGCTGGTGTTCTAGGGGGCGCCGTGGGCGAGCCGGGCAAACCCCACTGCGGCTGCTGCGGCGGCGGCGAGGCGCTGACGGAAGCCGCCGCCTGCCCCGCGTGCGGCCAGCCCGGGCGCTCCGTGCCCCTACGCACCCTTCAGGCCCTGCTGGCGCACCACTCGGATGAGGCGCTTCCGGAAGGGCCCTGGCGGTTCTGCGACAGCCCCGCCTGCGAGGTGGTGTACTTCGGCGACCGGGCCGCCCCCGTCTTCCGCAAGAACCAGCTCACGGTGCGGGTGGGGATCAAGGAAACGGCGCCCCCGCACCCCCTCTGCTACTGCTTCGGCCACAGCGAGGAGAGCCTGCGAGCCGAATGGCAGGCCACCGGGCGCCTGGAGTCGGTGGAGTCCCTCCGGGTCGCGGTGAAGGAAGGCCGCTGCCGCTGCGACGTGAAAAACCCCTCCGGCGCCTGCTGTCTGGGGGACATCCTCAAGGCCGCCAAGGCCATTCGGACACGCTAGGAGTGCCTACCCCCCGCACGAGGCCCCGTCTGGGTTTTGTCAGGCGCTCTGAAGGCAGAGGCGGCGGTTTCCGGCCCAGCGGACAGGGCGTGATAGGCTGGATTCCAGCCCCCATGCACAGGAGATCGATCATGTCCGACCGGACCCGGCGATACGGCATGGCAGCCCTTGGGGCCGTGCTGGCCCTTGCCGGGTGCAGCGGCGCGAACGGCTACACCCAGACGCCGGAGGAGCTGACGCCCCGGATGGACATCGTCAGCGGCGACAACCAGACCGCGGCCATCAACACGGATTTCCCGGCGCACCTGCGGGTCTTCTTCAACAAGAACGGCATGCCCCTCGGCGGCCACCCAGTCACCTTCAACGCCCCCGCCCAGGGTGCGGGGGGCACCTTTCCGGGCGGGGTCCTCGCCGTCACGGTGACCACCGATGCCGGCGGCTATGCCGAGTCCCCCACCCTCACGGCCAACGGGATCGCAGGCAGCTTCACGATCCTGGCCTGGAACGCGAGCTACCGGGCGAACTTCCACCTGACCAACCAGTAGGCCAGCCGCGGGCCGGGCCTCAGCGCCCCCAGGCCCGGCAGAGGGTCAGGGTCAGATCCAGGAGGGGGGCCTCGCTGCGGGAGAGGGCCATGCCCTTGAGGTCGCGCTCGCACTGGTTCAGGCGTCCCAGAAGCGCCCGCAGGCCCTTGGCCTTGAGGCGATCCAGGGCGTTCCGGTAGCCGTCCATGAGGAAGGCCTGCTTCGGGGAGAGGCCCAGGGCCGCGGTCAGTTCCGCGCCCTTGAGCCCCGCCGCCTCGGCTTCGGCCAGCCGCAGGAGGCGGTCCACTTCGCGCCGGGCCTGGCCCAGGAGCATCAATGGTTCGTCGCCGTCCTCGAGGGCCATGCGCAGCGCCCTCAGGGCCCCCGCCGCATCCCCCTTCTGCCAGGCGCCGGACCAGGCGAAGGCCTTCTGCTCCGCCAGGCGGAAGGTGACCTGGTCCACCATGGCCTCGGTCACCTTGCGGTCCTCGGCCAAGAGGTCCAGGACCTCCAGGGCCCGCTTGAGGAGGCCCGGATTCCCACCCTGGCGCTGGGCCAGGAGGGTGGCCGCGGCGCCCTGGAGCGCGACCCCGAGCCGCCGGGCCTCCGCTTCGATGAACACCGGGATCTCGGTCGCATCGAGGGCGCCGACCTTGAGGATGCGCCCGGCCTTGGTCCAGTCCGTCCAGGGCTTGGCGCCCAGGGCCTTGCCGGGGGCGGCGGGAAGCGTGGTCCAGGCCACAAGCAGGAGCTTCACGCCCTGGGGCGGCTTCTCGAGGAGGGCCTTGACGGAAGGGGGCAGTTCCTTGGCCCGGCTGAACAGATTGTCGGCCGCGGGAACGACCACGCAGCGGGCCTCGGCCCCGAAGGGCGCCGCCTCCTGGAGGGCGGCCATGACCTCGGGCCAGGGGCAGCCCTCCGCACAGACCGTCAGGGAGAAATCCGCCCACTCGGGATCCACGTGACGGCGCTTCCAGGCCTCCACGGCTTCCCGGCGGCCGTCGCCGTCCTCGCCGTGGACGAGGGCGAAGCCGTGCTCCAGCCAGGCGGCGGGGGCGGCCATCAGTCCGTGCCCTCCAGGAGCTGGGTGAGGAAGCTCTCGGCGAAATCGTCCGCCAGGCTGTCGAGCACCTGCAGTTCCCGGTTGTCGAAGCTGGCGAAGTTCTGATCCACCCGGTACTGGTTGGAGAAGGTGAGACCCCGCCGGGAGAGCACCACGGCGCCGGTCTGGCCATCCAGCAGTTCCACGTTGGCCACCACCTTCACCTCGACGCGGCTGGCGCTGCCGGCGCTGGCGCGCTCACTCCCGTTGCCGAGGGTGAGGCCGAGGGGCCTGGATTCGTACTTCTCCAGGGTGCCCTGGAGCACCCAGCGGGAGGGTTCGCCAGGGCCCACCAGCTTCCAGGGACTGGCGGCCACGACGCGGCTCTCCAGGGCCTTGGTGAAGCGATCCTCCAGCCCCAGCTTCGGCGTGAGGTTCCGGAACCGCGCCAGCCGGATCGTGTCCCCCCGGTGCGCCCACGCCGCCCGGTGCGGTTCCCGGTCCAGCCGCCGATAGCCGCAGCCGGAGGCGAACAGGAGGCAGGACAGGAGAAGGAAACGGGTCGCGGAAGGCACGGAAGTCACTCGGAAGACGCGGAATAGGGATTGCGTTGCATCACGAAGCGCCGGATGCCCCTGCGCCCCATGGGATAGACCCCGAAGTTCAGGAGCAGTCCGACAGGTTTTCCCGAAAACCGGAGGTAGCTCAGGATCTGCGCTTCGTGCTCGGGGGTAAATGTTTCAGCGACCTTCAATTCAACCACCAGGACCTCGTCGACGACGAGGTCCATTCGGAAAGCCAGGGGAACGTTCAGCCCGCGATAGGTCAACCCGAGGCTGACTTGGCACTCGACCTGATGACCCCTCCATTGGAGGTCATGGGCCAGACAGACTTCGTACGCACTTTCCAGCAGCCCAGGACCGAGTGTTCGCTGAACTGCGATGGCCGCTCCGATGACGGATCGGGACAGATCCGAGTGGGGCCCCTCGATCTGAAGCTCCTGAACGGCAGGGTTCCCCGCGTCTTCCGCGCACTTTCCGCGCCTTCCGCGACCAGCCTCATTCATGGGTGGAACACGCCGACGTAGGGGAGGTTGCGGAGCTTGCCGTTGTAATCGAGGCCGTAGCCGACGACGAAGTGGTCCTCGATGGTGAAACCGACGTAGTCCACGGGCACTTCGACCTTGCGGCGGCTGGGCTTGTCGAGGAGGGTGCAGATCTTCAGGCTGGCGGGTTCGCGGTCCAGGAGGAGGTTGCGCACCTTGAACAGGGTGAGGCCGGTGTCCACGATGTCCTCCACCACCAGGGCATCGCGGCCCTGGATGGAGCGATCGAGATCCTTGAGGATGTGGACCTCGCCGGTGCTCTCGGTGCCCCCGCCGTAGCTCGACACCTGCATGAAGCTGACCTCGAAATCCAGTTCCGTGGCCCGGGCCAGGTCCGCGAAGAAGGGGAAGACGCCATTCAGCAGGCCCACCATCACCAGATCCTTGCCCGCATAGTCCGCGGCCAGCCGGCGACCCATCTCCCGCACGCGGGTCCGGATCTGGTCCTCGGTCAGCAGGGGGGTGATGCGGTCGCGCATGGGATCTCCTGAAAGGGGGGCTGGCGGGGCCTGTCTCCACACTAACTCGGTTCCATTCAACCCCAGGCCCCCTTCCCGGGTCCATCGGATGACGGCGGATCCAGGCTTGATCCCCCCCGCCGGAGCTTAAGATGATGCTGGCCATTGCCTTGAACGAGCCCCCAATGACCCAGACGGCCCCCCAGACCGCCGAGCGGATCCCCGATCCGGCGTCGCCGTACCATACGCCGGAGGTGCTCGCCTGGGTACAGGCCGCCCAGGCCGGGGATCAGGCGGCCTTCGCCTCCCTCGTCCGCCTCTTCTCCCGGGATGTCTACGGGAAGGCCTTCTCCATCCTGAAGAACCACCAGGATGCCGACGACGTGGTGCAGGAGACCTTCATCCGTGTGTTCCGCGCCCTGCCCGGCTTCCGCTTCGAGTCCTCCTTCCGCACCTGGCTCATCACCATCGCCACCCGCCAGGCCCTGAACTACCGCGAACGCATGGCCCGCGACCACGACAGCCTCGAGATGCCCGAGGAGGGCCTGGAACATCCCGCCCTCCGGGTGGAGGAGACTCAGGGGGCCGCGCTGCAGGACGAGGAGGCCCGCCGCCTGCTCTACGAGGCCCTCCCGAAGCTGCCCCGACGCCAGAGGGAGGCCCTGACCCTCAAGCTGGCGCACGACTGGAAGTACGAGCGCATCGCCGCGGAGATGGGCACCTCCGTGGGCAGCGTGAAGGCCCACATCTTCCATGCCATTCAGAGCCTGACCCGCCATGTGAAAGGAGGCCGTCCATGACCCATGACATCCTCCCCCTTCCCGAACCCTGCACGCGGACCCTCGCCGCCATCGAGGCCGATCCGCTGGACCCTGGCCGCGACGCGGAGCTGCACATGAAGACCTGCACCGCCTGCGCCGAAGCCCGCGTGATCTACCTGGCCCAGGAGGACACGCCCGACGTGCTGGCCCCCGCCGGCTACTTCGACCGCCTGCCCGCCCGGGTGGTGGGCAAGCTGCCGACCCGACGGTCCCTGGCCCACCACGCCCGGGGGCTGTACTGGGCCGCCGCGGCCGCCCTGCTCATGGCGGTGGGTGCCGGGGCCTTCTGGGCCGGCCGGGCCAACCGCACGCCGCTGGTGGAAGCCACCCTTCCGAAGCCCGCCGATACCGTCGAGATCATGGTCCCCGAAGCACCCTTCCGCGACCGTGACGAAGAGGCCGCCCAGATCCAGGCCCTCACCCCCGAAGAGATGAAGGCCCTGCTGGAGCGCCTGGACCATTCCACTGAACCACCCAAGAGGTAAGCCATGTCCCGCCTGCCCTTCCTCCTCCCTGCCCTGATCGTGGCCGTCCAGCCCATGGCCCAGGCTCAGCCCGAGGGCGAGGGCCGGCTGCTCTACCAGTTCCGGGTGGAACACCTCGAACGGAACGTCGGCCTCACCGAGGACCAGGCCAAGGCCGTGGCGGAGCGCTGGGCCCGCTTCGACCGGGAGCTCTTCGAGAAGACCCGCGAGATCCGCAACCTCCGCGCCCAGTTCAACGACATCCTCATGGGGCCGGGCACCGAGGACGAGAAGAACGCCCGGGTGAAGCCCATGCTGGACCAGTTCGTGGCCCTCCGGCACCAGCAGATGAACCTGAGGCTGCAGTTCGAGGAGGACATCCGCGCCCACCTCAGCCCCGCCCAGCAGGTCCGCCTCATCGTGCAGGTGGACGAGATGCAGCGCCGGATGCTGGAGGTACTCCGCCAGGGCCTCGGCAACCGGCCCGGCGTGGGCCTCGGCAACCGCATGGGCCCCGGCACCGGAGGCGGCATGCGGCGCGGCGGACGCTAGCCGGGATCCTTCTGTGCGTTCCGTGCCTCTTTCCGCGGCTTCCGTGACCAGCCAACGCCCGGATTGACTGCTACTGGGGCGCCGCCAGCAGGACGGGGACGACGAGGGGGCGGGACTGGGTGGTCTTGCGGATGATGCGGCGCAGGGCCTGGCGGATGGCTTCGCGCAGGGCTTCGGGATCCTTGCGGACCTCGGCCGGGGCGCCTTCGAAGGCCTGCCGGGCCACGCCCCGCAGCAGCTCGCCGTAGGTCTCGTCGTCGGAGAGCATCACGAAACCGCGGCTGAGGATGGTGGGCTCCGCCGCGAGGGTGCCGCTCGCCAAATCCACCAGCAGCGTGGCGAACACCACACCATCCTCCTGGAGGATGAGGCGATCCTGCACGACCCGAGCATCCACCATGTGATCCACGCCTTCGTGGACGAAATACTTGCCCACGGGCACGGCGCCGGGCTGGTCCACGCGACCGTCCTGGAAGAGGCGCAGGCACTGGCCGCCGTCCAGCAGCGAGATGCGGCCGGGCTCCCATCCCAGCGAGGCCGCGAGGGCCCCGTGGGCCCGCAGGTTCCGGTAGGTCCCATGCACGGGGACCATCTGCCGGGGCCGGACCGCGCGGATGAGGTCCGCCAGTTCCTCCCGCTGGCCGTGGCCCGAGGCGTGGACGGGCCCCAGGCCCTCGAGGGAGGTGTCGGCGCCCAGGCGCTCCGCGGCGTCCAGCATGCGGGAGATGGCCACCTCGTTGCCCGGGATGGCCCGGGCGCTGAGGACCAGGCGGTCGCCGGGCTCCAGGGGGAGGCCCTTCACCTCCCGGCGGAGGAGCCGCGCCAGGCCGCTCAGGGGCTCACCCTGGCTGCCGGTGCAGACCACCAGGAGTTCCGACGGTGGGTATTTCGCGGCGTCCTT
>JAJYBX010000036.1 GCA_021778785.1 Acidobacteriota bacterium | reverse complement strand
AGCCGCGACACCTAGCAAAGCTGGGCTACTTCTTCTCCGTGACGTCCTGGATCCACCGGTGGGCGGCCACGGCCGCCGGCATGCCCAGCGTGCCCGCGACCAGCGCCACGACCTGCTCCAGCTCGGCGGGGGTGATGCCCATGGCCAGGGCCTTGCGGGCGCTGGCATGCACGGCGCCCTCCCGCCCGGCACCGATGGCCACGGCCAGCTTCACCAGGCGGGCGGTGCGCGCATCCAGGGGGCCCTCCTGGCCGGCCTCCGCCATCAGATCCCAGGCCTGGCCCAGCTTCGGGAAACGGGTCACGAAGGCACGGTAGGCCTTCGGAGGTTCGGGCTGCTGGGACATGGGTCGCCTCCTGGAATGGGCCCCATCATCCCACGGCGCCGGCCTCGGCCACCTTCTGGCGGGCCCGGCAGCGCTCCACCCCGGGGTCGTGGTGGCGGTGCATGTCGGCCAGGGTCACCTGGCTCAGCCGCATGAGGATGTCCCCGCGCATGGTGCCCCAGTACTCGTGGAGCACGCAGGGCGTCTCCTCCGAGCATCCCAGGAGACCCAGCAGGCAGCGGTTCCGCCAGGCGGTGCCGTCGATGGCCACGGACAATTCCTCCAGGGTGATCTCCCGGGCCGGCTTGGCGAGGACCACCCCGCCGTGGTGGCCCCGGCGGGCCACCACCAGCCCCTGCTTGGCCAGGCGGTGGACCAGCTTGGAGAGGTAGGACCGGGGGATGCCCGTGTAATCCGCGATGGTCTCCACGAGGATGGGGTGACCTCCGGGCTCCTCGAGACAGCGGAGCGCCCGTACCGCATAGCCGGTGGTTTGGGAAAGTGGAAGCACTGGGAACCTCCGCAAGAACCTGGCAGGACGGCCTTAACCAAGAGGATCAAACGGTAAATTATAGGGTCAACCCTCCTTGCGGCGCCAGTCATCCCTTTTTGTTCGACTAGCAAAAAAAAATCATGGATAAAGATGCTCGCGCCCCCCTTTTTGCTGTCGACAATCAAAGACAAATGGCAGCAATCGTCATCTAGACATGAATGATTCACAGAATCATCCGCTCGGAAGGCCCGAATTGAGGCGGGCCCTGCGCGTGTGATCGCAGGCACAGCCGGGCCTTGAGGCCTCCCGTGTGACCCGGCGCACGGGACCCCCCCCCCATACTTCGACGTTTGATGAGGGAGAGGCCCCATGACTCAGCACACCTTGGCCCTGGGCGTGGAGGCGGCTGCGCAGGCCGCCTTCGACGCCGGCATCAAGGGCGCGTTCGGCTACCCCGGGACCCCCTCCACGGAGGGCTTCGAGTACGCCGAGGCCCTGGTGAAGCAGGATGCCGGCGGCGGCCGGGTGGCCCACTGGGCCGCCAACGAGAAGGTGGCCTACGACCTGGCCCTCGGCATGAGCTACGCGGGCCACCGCAGCCTGGTGACCATGAAGCATGTGGGCCTGAATGTGGCCATGGACGCCTACGCCAACTCGGCGCTGACCGGCGTCCAGGGCGGTCTGGTGCTCCTCGTGGCGGACGACCCCGGCATGCACAGCAGCCAGAACGAGCAGGACAGCCGCCGCCTGGCGGAGTTCGCCTGGCTCCCCTGCCTGGAGCCCAGCACGGTCCAGGAGGCCTACGACTTCACCTGGCGGGCCTTCGAGCTCTCCGAGGCCCTGCAGGTGCCCGTCATGCTGCGCCTGGTGACCCGCCTGGCGCACTGCCGCGCCCCCTTCCAGCGCCGGGAAGTCCTGGCCCCCACGGGCGTGGGCCTCACGCCGAAGGCCCGCGTGCAGGACTGGGTGCTGATCCCCTCCAACGCCCGCCGCCGCTACGTGGACCTCCTGGCCAAGCAGCCCCGCCTGCGCGAGGCGGCCGCGGCCATGAACCGGATCGTGCCCGGCACGGGCCGCCGCGGCGTGGCCCTGGCGGGCCTCGGCCGCGCCTACTTCGGCCAGCTGGTGCTGGAGCACCCGGAGCTGGCGGCCCTGCCCCGGCTGGAGGTGGCCGCCTACCCGGTGCAGCCCGAGCTCGAGCAGGCCTTCCTCGGCCAGGTGGACGAGGTGCTGGTCTTCGAGGAGGACTACCCGGTGCTGGAGGAGCGCCTCGGCCTGCGCGGCCGGGCCCGCGTCCGCGGCCGCCTGGACGGCGCCGTGCCGCGCACCGGCGAGCTGTCCCCCCGCATCCTGAAGGACGCCCTGGGCCTCGCCACCCCCGAGGGCAAGGCCGCCGCCAGCCTGGAGCTGCCCGTGCGGGCCCCCCGCTTCTGCGAAGGCTGCGGGCATGTGGACGCCTATGAAGCCATCCAGGAGGCCCTGCGCAATGTCGGCGCACCCGAAGCCCGGGTCTTCGGCGACATCGGCTGCTACACCCTGGCCGCCCAGGAGCCCCTGGCCGCCATCCACGCGGTGGTGGAGATGGGCGCCAGCATCAGCATGGCCGTGGGCGCCTCCCTCGCGGGCCAGACGCCCTCGGTGGCCGTCATCGGCGATTCCACCTTCGCCCACAGCGGCCTGCCCGCGCTGCTCACCGCCGCCGAGGCCAAGGCCAACGTCACCGTGGTGGTGCTGGACAACCGCGTCGTGGGCATGACGGGCCAGCAGCCCAGCCAGGCCCTCGACCAGGTGGAGCGCCTCGTGCTGGGCCTGGGCATCCCCGAGGCCGACCTGCAGACCCTCACGCCCCTGCCCAGCCGCCACGCCGACAACGTGGCCGCCATGGAGGCCGCCCTCCGCCACGCGGGCCCCTCGGTGGTGGTCTTCCGGCGGGAGTGCATCCAGTCCCTTCGCCGGGGCGTGCTCAAGGAGCACGACCGGGAGGCCCGGGAGCACGCCGCCTGTTCTTCCTGCACTCCGGAGGTGACCCGATGAACGGCGCCCGCATCCACGGCATCGTCCTCTCCGGCGTGGGCGGGCAGGGTGTCCTGTCCATGGCCCAGATCGTCCTGGAGGCCCTGCGCCGCAGCGGCTTCCACGCGCTCCAGTCCGAGATCCACGGCATGAGCCAGCGGGGCGGCAGCGTGCATGCCCAGGTGTGCTACGCCGACCAGCCCATCAGCTCGCCCCTCATCGACGACGGCTGCGCCGACCTGCTCATCGCCCTGGAGCCCCTGGAGGCCCTCCGCTACGTCCCCATGCTCCGCATCAGCGGGCACCTGGTGGTGGCCGAGGATCCCATCGCCGACATGGAGGGCTACCCGCCCCTGGAGGATGTCCACGCCGCGCTGCGCGCCGTGCGGGGATCCCACCTCCTGGACACCGAGGCCCTGGCCCGGAAGCTGGCGCACAAGCAGGCCGGCGGCATGGCCCTCCTGGGCATGGCCTCCCGCTTCCTGCCCGTGGCGGAATCCCTGTGGCAGGACGTCATCGCCCAGCGCTTCGCCGCCAAGGGCGAGAAGGTCACCGCCAAGAACCTGGAAGCCTTCGAGGCCGGCCGGAACCTGATCGGCGAAGGCGTGGGGGCCTGAGATGACGGGCGGAACCTTCCTCCACGAGGGGCGTGCCTACGCCCTGCTGGCCGCCGCGGGCCTGCGGGTGCCCCGCCACGGGTTCCTGGAAGCCGGCCCCCTGCCCTTCGCCCCCGGCGAGCCCATCGTGCTGAAGGGCATCGCGGACGAGCTCTGGCACAAGTCCGACAAGGGTGCCGTCCACTTCGGCGCCTTCGATCCGGAGGCCCTGCGGGCCGAGGCCGCGGCCATGAAGGCGCGGGTGGCGGAGCATCCCTGGATCGGCGGCCTGGTCTGCGAGAAGGTGCCCTTCAAGCGGCTCTCCGGCCTGCCCACGGAGGCCCTGGTCTCCCTGAAGCGCGACCCCGATGCGGGCTGGCTCGTCATCTGCGGCATCGGCGGCCTCCAGGCGGACGCCTGGGCGGCCCTGGCCCCACCCCTCATCTGGCCCATCGCCCTGGCCACGCCGGAACAGGCGCTGGCCGACCTGAAGGCCCACTGGCTGGGCCGCACCTGGCTGGGCCTCCAGCGGGGCACCGAGGCCCTCACGGACGAGGCGAAGCTCCTGGCCTTCCTCCAGGGCCTCTGGCGCGCGGTCGAGGGACTGGCGCGCGAAGGCGTGGGCCTGCTCGAGCTGAATCCGGTCGTGCTGGATGCCGAGGGCCTGCCCACGGCCCTGGATGGCGTGGGCACCCTGGGCGCATCCGCCACCGGTTCGCCCGTCGCCCCCGATCCCGCCTGGTACCGGGCCCTGCTGGCCCCCCGCAGCGTGGTGCTGGCAGGCGTCTCCAGCCGCGAGGGCACGGTGGGCCGCATCATCCTCGAGAACCTCCAGCGGTCGACGCTGCCCGCGGGCGCTCTGCGCCTGCTGAAGCCGGGCGCGACCGAATTCCTGGGGCTGCCCTGCCTGGGCACCGTGGCCGAGCTGGCCGCGGCGCCCGCGGACCAGCTCATCCTCTCGCTGCCCGCGCCCCAGACGCTGGAGGTGGTGGAGCAGCTCTGCCGCCAGGGCGGCGGCGCCACGGTGGTGTACCTCGTGGCCGGCGGCCTGGGCGACGGCGCCGACACCGAGGGCCTGGGCAGGCGCCTGCTGGCCTGCCTCGACGAGCACCGCCGTGCGGGCCAGTGGACGCCGGCCCTCGTGGGCCCCAACGGCCTGGGCCTCTACAGCCCCGACCTGGACCTGAACACCCTGTTCATCCCCCGGGAGAAGCTGCCCCTGTCCCCGAAGCCGGGCCACCTGGCCCTGGTGAGCCAGAGCGGCGCCTTCCTCATCACGCGCCTCAGCCGCCGGCCCGAGCTGGGCCTGCGGGCGGCCGTGGCCATCGGCAACCAGATGGACCTGCGCTGCTCGGACTTCCTCCGGGGTTTCGGCGGCGACCCCGCGGTGAAGGTGGTGGGCGCGTACCTGGAGGGCTTCGCCCCCGGCGACCTGGCCGCCACCGCCGAGGCGGCGCGGAGCCTGCGCGCCGCCGGCCGCCGGCTGCTGCTCTACAAGGGCGGCCGGAGCCAGGCGGGCATGGCCGCCGCCAGCAGCCACACGGGCGCCCTGGCCGGCGACGCCGCGCTCCAGGCCAGCGTCCTGCGCCGGGCCGGCGCCCTGCTGGCCGAGCGCATGGAGGCCTTCGACGGGGCCCTGGCCTGGCTCGGCGCCCACCCCGGGCTCCGCCCCCGCCAGGTGGCCATCATGACCAACGCCGGCTTCGAGGCCGTGGCCTCCGCCGACCTCCTCGCCGGCCCCCTCGGGGGCGCCCATCTCGCCGATGGCGAGACGCGGGAACTTGAGGCCCTCCTCGAGGCCCAGGGACTCAAGGGCCTCGTGGCCGCCCATCTGCCCCTGGACGTGACCCCCATGGCCGACGAGGCCGCCTACCTGGCCTGCGCCCGCCTCCTCCTCGACTCCGAGGCGGACACGCTGGTGGTGGGCCTGGTGCCCCTCACCCGGCGCCTGGGCACGGCGGATCCCGCAGCCTTCGCCCCCTTCGCCCGGGCCCTGGCGGATCTGGCCCGCAGCAGCGGCAAGGGCGTGGGCGTGGCCGTGGAGGGCGGGGCGATCTACGACGCCTACCGCCAGGGTCTGCGGGACGCCGGACTGCCCGTGTTCCTCAGCATGGAGGAGGCCCTGGAGGGCCTGCGGCTCATCGCCTCGGAGGTGTGACCGGACGCATGGCGTCCGGTCCGGAAGGGGTGCAGACTCTATTTCGGACCCAAGAGGCCTGAAATGTCCCGAGCCCTCCCCCCCCTCCGCCAGCTCCTGCCCGCCGAACATGGCACCTGGTTCATGCTGGCCTTTCCCCTGCTGCTGGGCCTCCTCCTGCGGCCCACCGCGGCGGGCCTGTGCCTCGGGCTGGCGGCCCTGGCGGTCTTCCTGGCCCGGCCGGCCCTGCGCCGGGTGGTCACGGGCCAGCGGGATCCCCTCCAGCGGCGGGCCCTGGCCCTGCTGGCCCTCCTGGCCCTGGCCCTCGGCGGCAGCGCCCTCGCCCTGGCCGGTCCCCGCTTCCTCCTGCCCCTGGCCCTGGCCGCGCCCCTGGTCCTCCTCGCCCTGCGGGCGGACTTCAGCCGCGCCGTGCGCTCCCTGTCCGTGGAACTCACGGCCCAGGCCGCCTTCGGGGCCCTGGCCCCGGCCATCCTCCTGGCGGGAGGGGGCACGGTCCGGCAGGGTGCCGTGGCCTGGCTCCTGGCGGCGCTGGTGGGCGGCGCCAACCTGGCCCATGTGCGGCACGTCCTGGGGCACGCCCACGGGCTGGAAGCCGCCGAACTGCGCCGCCGCCGGGTGCCGGTCCATGCCCTCCACCTGCTGCTTCTGGCCGCCTCGGCCCTCCTGACCGCGGGGCGCGGGCCCGCCGGCCTCCTCTGGACCCTCTGGACCGCCCTCCTCTACCTCCGGGCCCTCTGGCCCTACCGGCCCCTGCCCGCGCGGATCCTGGGCTGGCGGGAGGGGTTCCTCAGCCTCGGCGGCCTGCTGGTCCTCTGGCGCGCCCTCCTATGACCCCCATCACATGGGGCTGGACTCCGAAACCTCCCCCGACGATCCTGTAAATCAGAGACAGGATTCCTGAATGCTCTTCACCACCGCCACCGGCTACGCCCTCCGCGCCCTCGCGGGTCTCCCCGAGGACGGGAGCTTCTGCCTGGCGAAGGATCTGGCGGCCCGGCTCGACATCCCGGGGCCCTACCTGGCCAAGATCCTCCAGGGCCTGGTCCAGTCGGACCTCCTGGAGTCCGTGCGGGGGCCGAAGGGCGGCTTCCGCCTCACCCGCCCCGCCCACCGGATCACCGTAGGCGAGGTGGTGGCGGCCCTGGAGGGCCCGGATTCCCTGGACGGCTGCATCATGGGCTTCCCCACCTGCGGCGGCGACCACCCCTGCCCCCTGCACGAGGCCTGGGGCGCCGTGAAGGCCCAGGTGGCCACCTCCATGACCGAGGCCACCATCCGCGACCTCCAGCTCATGGACCTGCGGCACCTGAAGGAAGCCAAGGAGCGGTCCGGCGGACCCCGGACCTGAGGCCCCTTTTTTTGGGTTAATTTAGGACTTATCTGTCCTATTGTATTCCGGCATCCAATCCCTCGGAGTCCACCCATGTCGCTCCCCGGCCGCCTCGAGCTCGAAGCCCGTCCCCTGGTGCGGGCCGCCCTGACCACCCTGGGGCTGGCGGGGCTGGTGGCCCTGGGCAGCCGCGGGGGCCGCTGGCTGGATCCGGCCCTGCTCGGCTACCTGGTGGCCTGCCTCTTCGCCTGCTTCGGGGTGGCCTACCGATACTGGGCCTGGATCGAGCGGCCCGCCACGCGGATGTACTTCGGCCACACGATGCGCACCCTGGGCTCCCGGAAGGCCCTCGCCGCCCTGGGCCGCATGGCCCTCCTGGGCCTGGACCAGCTGCTGCTGCAGCGGTTCATCGGGAAGCGCTCCCTCAAGCGCTGGGGCGCCCACGCCCTCATCGCCTGGGGCTGCCTGCTGGCCTTCGCAGTGACCTTCCCGCTCGTGTTCGGGTGGGTGCGCTTCACCTCGGCGGGGGCCGACGCCACCCGCTACCAGGCCTGGTTCTTCGGCTTCCCCGCGGGGTCCTTCCCCCTGGATTCCGTGGCCGCCTTCCTCACCTTCCACATGCTGGACTGGGCGGCCCTCATGGTGGTCGCCGGCTGCGTCCTGGCCTTCGTCCGCCGCCGGCAGGACGAGGGCGACTTCGCCACCCAGCGCTTCGACCTGGACCTGGCGCCCCTGCTGCTGCTCATCGCCGTGAGCGTGACGGGCCTGCTCCTCACCGTCTCCATCTCCTTCATGCAGGGCCGCAACTACGGGACGCTGGCCTTCATCCACGAGCTCACGGTGATCCTGCTGCTGCTGAGCCTGCCCTTCGGCAAGCTCTTCCACATCGTGCAGCGTCCCGCCCAGCTGGGCGTGGCCCTTTACAAGGCCGAAGGCGAGGCGGAGGGCCGGGTGCCCTGCCGGAGCTGCGGCGAGCCCTTCATCCGGGCCAACCAGCTGCGGGACCTGAAGGCCCTCTACGCCACGCTGGAGCTCTCCGCCGCCACCCACGGAGCCCACACCCACCACCTGGAGCTCTGCCCCCGCTGCAAGCGCCGCCTGCTGGCCAGGGCGCAGTGGCAGCGCATGGGCGGGGCCTTCGATCCCTTCGCGGACCTGCCCGAGTGGGCGGAGCCCATCGACGATCCCCAGAGCCTCCGGAGCTGAACCGCCATGGCCACCCTGCCCCAGTCCCCCGACCAGCTCCGCACGGCCTTCGGCCCCCACCTGAACCTCGCCCCGCCGGATGGCTGGGACGCGGATCCCGTGCCCGACCGCCTGGTGGAGACCCACTGCTGTTTCTGCGGCCAGCAGTGCGGCATCAAGCTCAAGGTGAAGGACAACCGCGTCATCGGCTTCGACCCCTGGGAGGAGTTCCCCTTCAACAAGGGCAAGCTCTGCCCCAAGGGCGTGAAGCGCTACCTCCAGGGCAACCACCCGGACCGCCTCACGAAGGCCCTGATGCGCACGCCGGAGGGCTTCAGAGAGAGCGACTGGGAGACCGCCATGGCCCACACCGTGGCGAAGATCCAGGAGATCCAGGGGAAGTACGGGAAGGACGCCTTCGCCGTGCTGTCGGGCGTCTCCCTCACCAACGAGAAGAGCTACCACGTGGGCAAGTTCGCCCGCCTGGGGCTCCAGACGAAGAACCTGGACTACAACGGCCGCCTCTGCATGGTGAGCGCCGGCGCGGGGAACAAGAAGGCGTTCGGCCTCGACCGGGCCGCCAACAGCTGGGAGGACATCGAGGGCGCCGAGGTGATCTGGGTGGCCGGCTCCAACGTGGCCGAGTGCTCCCCCATCACCACCGACTACATCTGGCGGGCCCGGGACCGCGGCGCCAAGCTCATCGTCGTCGATCCCCGCATCACGCCCCTGGCCCGCACCGCGGACCTGGTGCTCCCGCTCAAGCCCGGCACGGATTCCGCCCTCACAAATGGCGTCCTGCACCTGCTCCACAAGTGGGATCTCATCGACCGTGCCTTCATTGAAAACCACACTCAAGGTTTCGAAGAAACCTTGAGTGCTGTGAAGGACTGCACCCCGGAGTGGACGAGCAGGATCACCGGGCTGCCCGTGGCGGCCATCGAGAAGGCCGCCCGGATGTGGGGCGAGGCCCGGACCAGCTTCCTCCTCCATGCCCGGGGCATCGAGCACCAGAGCAAGGGCGTGGAGAACGTGCTGGGCTGCATCAACCTGGTGCTGGCCACGGGCCGCATCGGCCGGCCCAACTGCGGCTACGGCACCATCACGGGCCAGGGCAACGGCCAGGGCGGCCGCGAGCACGGCCACAAGTGCGACCAGCTGCCGGGCAACCGCGACATTGAGAACCCCGAGCACCGGAAGGTCATCTGCGATGTGTGGGGCTGCACGGATGAGGAGCTCCCCCGCAAGGGCCAGAGCGCCCAGGAGATCATGAACGCCATCCACGCCGGCGAGATCAAGGGCCTCCTGCTGCTCTGCTTCAACCCCGTGGTGAGCCTGCCGGACAACCAGTTCACGGCCGAGGCCCTCTCGAAGCTGGAGTTCTTCGTCTGCCTGGACTTCTTCGCCTCGGAGTCGGCCCAGTGCGCGGATGTCATCCTCCCCTCGGCCCTGCACGAGGAGGACGAGGGCACCAGCACCTCTGCCGAGGGCCGGGTCATCAAGATCAACAAGGCCGTGGACCCGCCCGGCGACGCACGGCCCGACTGGGTGATCCTCAACGAGATCGCCCACCGCCTGGGGCGCGGGAAGTACTTCGACCACTTCACGTCGCCGGAGGCCATCTTCAACGAGCTGCGGGTGGCCTCGAAGGGCGGCACCGCCGACTACTACGGCATCACCTACGAGAAGATCGAGCAGCACATGGGCATCTTCTGGCCCTGCCCCACGCTGGATCATCCCGGCACGCCGCGCCTGTTCGAAGGCGGCCAGTTCGCCCACCCCGACGGCAAGGCGAAGTTCATCCCCACGCCCTACCGGCCGCCCATGGAGGTGGTGGACACGGACTACCCGGTGTGGCTCACGTCCGGTCGCGTGGTGTTCCACTAC
>JAJYBX010000035.1 GCA_021778785.1 Acidobacteriota bacterium | reverse complement strand
GTCTTTTCTACCTCCGGACCTGCCCGATGACCGACCCCCGCGAGCTGTACCAGCAGGTGATCCTGGAGCACAACAAGAAGCCCCGGAACTTCGGGAAGCTGGAGCCCTGCACGCACCACGCGGAGGGTCACAACCCCCTCTGCGGCGACCAGCTGGACCTGACGCTGATCGTCGAGGATGGCCTGGTCCAGGACGTGAAGTTCCAGGGCAGCGGCTGCGCCATCGACGTGGCCAGCGCCTCCCTGATGACGCAAGCCGTGAAGGGCCGCCCCGTGGCCGAGGCCGAGGCCATGGCCGAGCAGTTCCGCGGCATGGTGCGCGGCGAGCTGGACCCCGCCACCCAGACGCCCCTCCTCGGCAAGCTCACGCTCTTCCAGGGCGTCAAGGACCTCCCCAGCCGGGTGAAGTGCGCCGTCCTCCCCTGGGCCACCCTCCACGCCGCCCTCAAGGGCGAGGAAGAGGCCTCCACAGAATGAAAACCTATCCACAGATTTCACAGATTTCACAGATTCAAAAAAATCTGTGTGAATCTGTGGAATCTGTGGAGAAAAAGGCTTTTGATCATGCCCAAGATCGCTGAAATCGAATACACGCCGAACCCCAACGCGGTGAAGTTCGTGCTGAAGGAGCCGGTGGCGGTGGGCTTCCCCAAGTCCTTCCCCAACGCGGAGACCGCGGAGCACGACGAGCTGGCCAAGGCCCTCTTCGCCGTGGGGCACGTCACGTCGGTCTTCATGCAGGACAAGTTCCTCACGGTGAGCAAGACCGAGGACAAGGGCTGGCCCGAGATGCTGCCCCTGCTGGCCGCGCCCATCCGTGCCGCTGCAGGCGCGGGCGGCGCCTCCGGCGCCCCGGCGGCCCCGCGGGTCTTCAGCAAGATCGACGACGAGAACGACCCTCTGCTCAAGGACATCCGCCTGGTGCTGGAGAGCGGCATCCTGCCCGCCCTCGCCGCGGACGGTGGCGGCCTGGAGCTGGTGGGCCGCCACGAGAAGCAGGTGATGATCCGGTACATGGGCGCCTGTGGCAGCTGCCCCGCCAGCCTCACCGGCACCCTCATGGCCATCGAAGGCATGCTCCAGAAGGAAGTCGATCCCGAGATCGTGGTGATCTCGGTCTAGCCTCCCTGGGCACCGACGGCGGGGGCTGAAGCGGGAGGGCCGTCACGGGAAGCAGGTGATGATCCGGATGGATGCTCACGTGGGGGCGCCTGCGGCAGCTGCCCCGCCAGCCTCACCGGCACCCTCATGGCCATCGAAGGCATGCTCCAGAAGGAAGTGGATCCCGAGATCGTGGTGATCTCGGTCTAGACCCTACTTCGCGTCCGCGGGCTTTCCCACCAGCTCTGCGAGGGCCCGACTCGTGGCGTCCTCCAGGTTGTCAGAGAAGGTGAGGTCCCACATCCAGCCATGTTTACGCCGGATCAGGTGGATGGATCCATTAAAGGTCCTGCGGGTACCCTGCAGCGAGAGGGTGCAGGAGGTCGGCAGGGTGGCGTAGTCGCCCCGGATGTCGGCCTCTCCCACGGCCATGTCCGTCATGCCGCCGAGCATCTGGTCCACCATGGCCTGGTTCTTCCCACCTCCGATCTTCCGCTTCATGTCAGCCGCGAAGGCTTGGGGACTGGCCGGCAGGGCCTCTGTGACCTGCTCGGAGAAGGCAGCGGTGCCATAGAGCGCCGCCCAGTCCTGACGCTGAAGCATTTGGAAGACCGCCTGCGCCGCCTCCCGGGCGCCAGGTCCCCGGGCAGGCTGCCCGGCGAAGGCCAGGACCGCGGCAGGCAAGAGCCAGAGAATTCGCACCAGGGGGACTCCAGAACGTGTCGGCCAGGATATCAGTGCCGCGGACCGCCCGACGGCGAGCCCCGGGGGAAGAGGATCGCCGTGTGGCCCTCCGGTCCCCCGGCCCCGAAGCGCCGCTCGGTCACGGAGACGGTTTCGCGGCCGATCCGCACCAGGGTGGAGGCCCGGGTCCCGTAGGCCGGCGTCCGCACGAAGATCGGCGACAGGGCCCGCTCCCAGTCGAGGGGCACCCCCGTCCGGGGGAGGCGGGCGTCCTCGAAGGGGTGGTCGTCCTCCAGCAGGGCCAAGAGGGCCCCGTCATCCTCCGGGGCGGCGGCCAGCCGCCTCCGCAGGGCCTCGGCTTTGGGCCACGGCTCGTCAAAGTCCCCGTTGGAGAGGAGGTGGAGGCCAGCATCGAAGGCGATCACCCGGCCGTCCCGGCTCTGGTAACCCAGCAGGGTCTCCCCGTCGAAGACCAGGAGGTTGAAGGGGTTGTAGGGGCCGGCTTCGCCCCGCAGGACCTCCAGGAAGGCCGAGGCGGAAAGGCCCCCTTCCAGGAACCGCGCGGGGAGCTGGCCCCGGCTGGGAGCCTCCGGCCTCGGCGGACCGGGCTGTCGGAAGTTCGTGAGGGCGGCGCAGCGCCCGTCCCGGGTCACCCCCAGCCAGGTGCCGCCGGCCCGGAGGTCGCGTCCCGCCAGGAGGCGCTCCCCCTCCCACCAGCCCAGGGGGGCGGAGGGGCGGCCATAGAACTCGTCCCGGTTCCCCAGGAGGAGCAGGGGCTCCGGCGAGCCCGGCCGCCAGCGGACGGCGATCAGGCACATGCGGCACTTCCTGAGCCGCACCCTGCGGGCTTCGGCTTCGCCAAAGTGGCACTTCGCTCCTGCTTCGTGCTCATGACCCCTATTGTGGACTTGTTTGTAGGTTCCTTTGCTGGCGTCCAAGGGACTTCCACGGTAGGCTGTCCGTTCTGCCGGACTTCGTGTGCCGGGATTCCAGCGCACCGCCAGAGCGTGGGCGCAACCAAACGAGGTGGACTTCATGTCCAAGCTAGAAGCAATCATCAGGGGCAAGGCCTCCAAGCAGATGGGCCGCATCACCGTGCTCGACGCGGGATACGTCGAGGACGAGAGCCCGGAAGGCCAGGAGTTCATGGCGGCCCTGCAGGGCGAGACCCGCGGCCTCCGCGAGGAGGAAGTGGTCCGCGGCGTCGTCGTGGAGATCCGCGGCAAGGATGTCATCGTCGACATCGGCTACAAGGGGTCGGGCACCGTCAACCTGGACGAGTTCAACAACCCTGACGGCACGCAGGGCGTGCAGGTGGGCGATGTCGTGGAAGTGCTGCTCGAGATGCTCGAGGACGCCAACGGCAACGTGCGCCTCAGCCGCGAGCGCGCCGAGAAGATGAAGATCTGGGACGAGGTCGAGAAGGCCTTCCGTTCCAACATGACCGTGCACGGCACCGTGCTGGAGAAGGTCAAGGGCGGCCTGGCCGTGGACATCGGCATCCGGGCCTTCCTGCCCGGCAGCCAGGTGGACATGAAGCCCGTCCGCAACCTGGATCCCTACCTCGGCAAGTCCTTCGACATGAAGGTGATCAAGGTCAACCGCCGCCGGGGCAACATCGTGCTGTCCCGCAAGCTGTTCCTGGAGACCATCAACGCCAGCCTGAAGGAAGAGACCCTGGCGGGCCTCGAGGAAGGCAAGCTGGTCGAGGGCACCATCAAGAACATCACCGAATACGGCGCCTTCGTGGACCTGGGCGGCGTGGACGGCCTGCTGCACATCACCGACATGAGCTGGGGCCGCCTGAACCACCCCTCCGAGATGTTCCAGGTGGGCGACAAGGTCGAAGTGGCCGTCCTCAAGTACGACAAGGACACCGAGCGCGTCAGCCTCGGCTACAAGCAGAAGTTCCCCGATCCCTGGCTCTCCGTCGAGGAGCGCTACCCCATCCAGGCCACGGTCAAGGGCAAGGTCGTCTCCATCACCGACTACGGCGCCTTCGTGGAGCTGGAGCCCGGCATCGAGGGCCTGGTCCACGTCTCCGAGATGAGCTGGACCAAGAAGGTCAAGTCCGCCAAGGGCATGGTCAACCTGGGCGACCAGGTCGAGGCCGTCATCCTGCAGGTGGACTCCGAGAACCGCCGCATCAGCCTCGGCATGAAGCAGATCACCCCGAACCCCTGGATGGCCATCGCCGAGAAGTACCAGCCCGGCCAGATCGTCACCGGCACCGTGCGCAACATCACGGAGTTCGGCGCCTTCATCGAGCTGGAGGAGGGCATCGACGGCCTGATCCACGTGTCCGACTTCAGCTGGACCAAGAAGATCAAGCACCCCGGCGAGATCGTGAAGAAGGGCGACAGCGTCACCGCCAAGGTCCTCAGCCTGGACCCCCTGGCCCAGCGCATGAGCCTCGGCGTGAAGCAGATGGAGCCCAACGTCTGGGAGATCTTCTTCGAGAACCACAACGTGGGTACCGTCCTCACCGGCAAGATCGCCCGCCTGACCGACTTCGGCGCCTTCGTGGACCTGGGCGACGGCATCGAGGGCCTGGTGCACGTCTCCGAGCTCTCCCGCAAGCGGGTGGAGGACATCCAGAAGGAGTTCGTCGCCGGCCAGGAGCTCACCATGAAGATCGTGAAGCTCGATCCCACCGAGCGCCGCATCGGCCTCTCCGTCAAGCAGCTGGAGCAGGACCAGGAGCGGGGCGACATGGAAGCCGCCAAGGCCCGCCAGCCCGAGTTCAAGAAGGCGACCCTGGCTGACGCGTTCAACAAGGCGGAGCGGGAGGATTAACCTCTCCCGATCCCAGGCGAGGCCCCCGCAAGGGGGCCTTGTCGTGCCATGGGAGGTCTTCGCATCCGCAGGATGCGAAGAAGAAGGCGACCCTGGCTGATGCCTTCAACAAGGCGGAGCGGGAGGACTAACCTCTTCCGATCCCAGGCGAGGCCCCCGCAAGGGGGCCTTGTCGTGCCCGGGGTCACAACCGGAGGGGGCGCGAAGGGCCAAATGTTGACCTGCGTGGCATTTTTGGCTGCGACGGCCCCGGATCCGGAGAACGGGACAGGACGCGGGATTCCGGGCAGGGTACCCTTGCAAAGCGCCGTGAAATCTATTGATGGCCCCTCGCGGCGTTGGATAAACTCTGACGCAAACATCGGCAGGCCAAAGCCCCTCCAGCGATGGCCGTGATCTGCCCCTTCCCCTGGCCCGGCCCCGCGCCGGAACCTCCAGGGGTCCTGCGGGGGATTCCGCCACCTCCCACCCCGCACCCGAAGCCCGTCATCCAAAGGAAGCTCCATGAGCGAACTTACCCGGAAGGAAGTGGTCTTCATCCTCAAGTCGGGGAAGAACTTCCAGCGCAATGATCTGAGCGGCCTCGACCTGAGGGGCTTCGATTTCTCCGGGGCCGACCTCTCCGAAGCGAACCTGGCGGGCGCCATCCTGAACCAGACCCAGATGCGGGGGGCGAACCTCGCCGGCGCGGACCTGCGCCTCGCCAACCTGGACGAGGCCGACCTGGAAAGCGCGAACCTGTCGCGGGCCCGCATGGCCGGCGTGAACCTCTCCGGGGCCAACCTCTCGAAATCCGACCTCACCTTCTTCGACATCCAGCAGTACGAGCCCGCCACCATTCCCAACTTCGCCGGCGCCAACCTTGCCGGGGCGGTGCTCACGGGCGTGACCCTCACGGGTGTGGACCTCAGCGGGAAGGACCTGCGCGGCGCCAACCTCAGCGGGGCGGACCTCCGGCAGACCGTGCTCGAGGGCGCCAACCTGGAGGGCGCGAACCTCGCCCAGGCCAACCTCGTGGGCGCGAACCTCGCCAAGGCCAACCTCTCCGGCGCGACGCTCCAGGGCAGCACCCTGGGCGGCGCCAACCTGAACCTCGCCAACCTGGCCGGCGCCAACCTCGCGGACGCGGACCTCCACTGGGCCAGCCTCACGGAGGCGAACCTCCAGGGCGCGAACCTGAGCCAGGCGAACCTGAAGGGCACCAACCTCTCCGGCGCCAACCTGCAGGGCGCCGACCTGCGCCACCTCGACATCCTGAAATACGAGAAGGGGGACGTCCCCAAGCTCAAGGGCGCGAACCTCAGCGGCGCGAACCTCAGCGGCACCAACCTGCGGGGCATGGACCTGGGCCACACGAACCTCAGCCGCGCGGACCTCGGGGGCGCCACGCTGCGCCAGGCCAACCTGGAGAGCGCGGACCTCCGCGAGGCCAACCTCAAGGGCGCGGATCTGGGCGAGGCCAACCTCAGCGGCTCCGTCCTCGCCGGCGCCAACCTGGGCGCGGCCCAGCTCGGCGGCGCCATCCTGGGCCAGACCGATCTCCGCGGCGCGGACCTCACCGGCGCGGACCTCCGCGAGATCAACCTCGGCGGCGCGAACCTCAGCGGCGCGAACCTCAGCGGCGCCAGGCTCACCGGCGCCCAGCTCGAGGATGCGGTCCTGGCCGGCACCATGCTGATCGGCGCCGATCTCAGCCGCGTGGACCTCTCCCGGAAGAACCTGAAGGGCGCCAACCTCTCCAAGGCCGACCTCACGCAGACCAACTTGGACGGCGCCAACCTCGCCGGCGCGGTGTTCAGCGGCGCGAAGTTCACCGAGACGCACCTGGGCGGCGCGAACCTGCGCGGGGCCCAGCTCAGCGGCAACGACCTGCGCACCGCCAACATCTGCGGGGCGGACCTCAGCAGCGCCGACCTCGCGGGCGTGGATCTGCGGGACAGCATCCTGAGCGCGAATTTCCACGGGGCGAACCTCCAGGCCGCCAACGTCCAGGGCGCCACCCTGGACCGCGCGGTCCTCACCGCCGCCAACCTCTCCGACGTGGACCTGCGCGGCCTCGTCCTCGAGGGCATGGATCTCAACCATGCCGTGCTGGACGGCGCCAACCTCTCCGGCAGCGCCATGCGCGGCGCCATCCTGCGCTCCGCCCGGGCCCTGGGGGCCGATCTCAGCGGCTGCGACCTGGCCAGCGCCGACCTCCGCAACTCCGACTTCAGCGGGGCCAACTTCTTCGGCTGCGACCTGGAGGGCGCCAACCTCCGCGAGGCCAACCTGGCCTCCCTGCCCACCGAGTCCCGCGGCGAATACCGCACGAACCTCAGCAACGCCAACCTCACCCGGGCGAACCTCGGCGGCGCCAGCCTCTACCAGGCCAACCTGAACGAGGCCGTGCTGGTGAACGCCGACCTCACCAGCGCCAGCCTCGTGTGGGCCGACCTCCGCGGCGTGGACCTGCGCCAGACCACCCTCAAGGACACGGACCTGCGCCAGGCCAACCTGGACGGCGCCAACCTCTGCGGGGCCGACCTGCGCGAGACCATCCTCCAGGATGCCTTCCTGGATGGGGCCAACCTCTCCGGCGCCAACCTCTCCGGCGTGAAGCTCACGGGCGCCGATCTGCGCCACACCAACCTCATCGACGCCAGCCTGGACGGAGCGGATCTCAGCGGCGCCAACCTGGTGGGCGCCAACCTGGTCTGGACCAACCTCAGCGGCGCCAACCTGGGCCGCGCCAACCTGAGCCGGGCCAAGCTCAGCGGGGCCAACCTGGGCGGGGCCGACCTCCGCGAGGCCAACCTCGCCGAGACCAACCTCGACAACACCAACCTCCAGGGCGCCAAGCGCTGAGGCCCGGGACGGCCGACGCGAGACGACGGCCTCCTAGAACCGGCTCTTGTCGAAGGACCGGACCGGCGTCGTGAGGTCCGCGAAGCGCTCGTCCCGCCGCGGCGCGAGGGGGGCGGGCTCCTTCGCGGCCTGCGCGGCCGAGCGGTGGACGCAGGTCCCCTGCAGGATTCCGCCCTCGTCCACGATCAGCGTGCCCAGCTCCACCTCGCCCTCGAACCGGCCCGAATCCAGGATTTCCAGGCAGGTCTCCACCTTGAGGACGCCCTCCACCCGGCCGAGGATCGTGAGGCGGCGGGCCTGGATGGTGCCCTTGACCAGGCCGGCGGCGGCCACCACCACATCCCCCTGGCACTGGATGTTCCCTTCCAGGGTCCCCTCGACCCGCAGGCCCTCCGGCCCGGCGAGGATGTCCCCCGTCCAGTGCGTGCCCTCCCCGAGCACCGTGCGGAGGTGCTGGGATCCCTGGGATCGCGCGGTGCCCTTGGCCTGGCTGTGACTGAACATGGCGTTCCGGAATGAATGGGTCGGCAGCTCACGGGGGACGGGACAGACGCCTCCCCCCCTCCAGTATCGGTCCGTGCCACCGGGGCACTTGAGAACCACCGTGCGACGCCCCTCCACCATGGTCCCAGGGAACCGTTGGCGCCACACTGGATGCCTCATGCGATTCCTCCACACCTCCGATTGGCACCTGGGGAAGACCCTCTGCAACGCCGACCTCCTGCCGGACCAGGCCCATGTCCTGGACCAGGTCGTGGCCATGCTGGCGGACGCCCGCGCCGAGGCCCTCGTGGTCGCCGGGGACATCTACGACCGGGCCGTGCCGCCCAAGGAGGCGGTGGCCCTCCTGGATGACCTCCTGAACCGCGTGGTGCGCGGCCTGGGCGTGCCCGTGCTGCTCATCGCCGGGAACCACGACAGCCCCGAACGCCTGGGCTTCGCCTCGGGCTTCCTCCAGGCCCAGGGCCTCCACGTGGCCGGCCCCCTCACTGGCGAAGCGGAACCCGTGGTGATCGGGGGTGCGGCCTTCCACCTGCTGCCCTACGCCGATCCCGCCCTGGCCCGGGCGGCCTTCGGAGATGCGGCCCTCCGCACCCACCAGGACGCCCTGGCGGCCCAGGTGGGCCGGGCCCGGGCCCGCCACCCGGAGGGTCTGCCCTTCGTGGCCGTGGCCCATGCCTTCGTCACCGGCAGCCTGGTATCCGACTCCGAGCTGGGCCTCGGCGTGGGCGGCGCGGGCGAGGTGGACGTCCGCGTCTTCGAGGGCTGCGACTACGTGGCCCTGGGCCACCTGCACCGGCCCCAGGAGGCCGGCCGTCCCGGCGTGCGCTACGCGGGGAGCCCCCTGAAATACAGCGCCTCCGAGGCCGCCCACGTGAAGGCCGCCACCCTGGTGGAGCTGCCCGCCGCGGGGCCCGCCCGCACCGAGCCCCTGCCCTTCACGCCGCGCCGGGACCTGCGCCGCCTCCGGGGCCGCTTCGAGGACCTGATGCAGGGCGCCGGCGGCAGCCGCGAGGACTACCTCTTCCTGGAACTGGTGGACGACGGCCCGGTGCTCGACGCCATGGCCCGCCTCCGCGAGGTCTATCCCAACATCCTGGGCATCCAGCCCGCGCCCCGGGACGCCGCCCTGGCGGACGGCACGGAGCTCCTCGGCCCCGATCCCCGGGACCTCGACCCCGAGCGGCTCTTCGAGGCCTTCGTGCGGCAGGGCGCGGGCCGGGAGCTGGACGAGGAGGAGCGCGCCCTCTTCCGCGAGGTGGCGGCCCGGGCCCTGGATCCCCAGGAGCCGGCATGAAGCCCCTCTTCCTCGCCCTGGAGGCCTTCGGCCCCTACGCGGGCCGGCAGGAGCTCGACTTCGCCGACTTGCGGGGCCAGGACTTCTTCCTCATCCACGGGCCCACGGGCGCGGGCAAGACCAGCCTCCTCGACGGCATCAGCTACGCCCTCTACGGCGTCACCAGCGGCGGCCTGCGGGAGGCCCGCGACCTGCGCAGCCACTTCGCCGCGCCGGGGACGCCCACCCGCGTCACCTTCGACTTCGCCCTGGGCGACCGCGCCTTCCGCGTCGAGCGGATGCCGGAACAGATGGTGCCCAGGGCCGCCGGCAAACGCGGCAAGGTGGAGGACGCGTTCAAGAAGCAGGCCCACGCCGCGCGGCTCTGGGAGCTCAAGGGCGGCGAGGCCCTGCCCCTGAC
Organism: Acidobacteriota bacterium; assembly: GCA_021778785.1. Taxonomy (GTDB): domain Bacteria; phylum Acidobacteriota; class Holophagae; order Holophagales; family Holophagaceae; genus Geothrix. The sequence goes on along the minus strand of JAJYBX010000035.1, from coordinate 364 downwards.
GGGCGGGAAGGCCTCCGAGGTGGACGCGAAGGTGGCCCAGCTCATGGGCTTCAAGGCCTTCCAGTTCCGGCAGGTGGTCCTGCTGCCCCAGGGGCGCTTCCAGGAGTTCATGCTCTCCGGCTCCGACGACCGCCAGGCCATCCTCCAGACCCTCTTCCAGACGGGCCGCTACGCCCGCATCACCGAGCTGCTGGCCGAGGAGGAGCGGATCCTCAAGGAAGCCGGCCGCGCCACCCTGGCGGAGATCCGGCAGCTGCTGTCCCAGGCCGATGCGGATTCCGTGGAGGAGCTGCCGGGCCGCATCCGGGCCGCCACGGAACGCGACGCCGGGCTCCGCGCCGAGCAGGCCGCGGCCCTGGCGGCC
>JAJYBX010000034.1 GCA_021778785.1 Acidobacteriota bacterium | reverse complement strand
CGTGTACCTGGGCACCGCCCTCATGGCGCGGCTGGAGGCGGCGGTGCCGCCCGTGGAGGTGGCCAACCTGGCCCCCTTCGACGCCGTGTGCGTGCTGGGGGGCGGCAGCCAGCAGGATCCCTTCGGACAGCCCCAGGCGAACCTCTCGGGCGACCGCATCGTCCTGGCCGCCCGCCTCTGGCACGCGGGGAAGGCCCGGGTGCTGGTGGCCAGCGGCATGAGCCGCGACAGCCTGGGGGCCTCGCGGAACCTCGGCGAGGAGACCCGCGCCCTGTGGCGGAGCCTGGGCGTGCCCGAGACCGCCATCCGCGTGGTGGACGAGCCCTGCTGGAACACCCGGGACGAGATCCTCGCCGAACGGCGGCTCCAGCTCCGGTACGGCTGGAGGCGCGTGGGGTTGGTGAGCTCCGCCTGGCACCTGCCCCGGGCCCTGGCCCTGGCGCGGAAGGCGGGGCTCGACGCCGCGCCCCTGGGCGCGGACTGGCGGGGCCGGCCCCATCCCTTCCAGCTCCAGCTCCTGGTGCCCCAGGCGGAGGGCTTCTGGGATGTCCAGCGGGCCTGCTGGGAGCTCCTCGGGCGACGCCTGGGACGCTGATCAGGCGGTGCGCCGGGCCGGGGCCCACAGGAGCAGGGCCGCCGTGGCGGCGAAGGCCAGGTCCACGAGGATGAGGAAGGCGGGGAGGCCGAAGGCGGCGGGCCCGGGCAGGCGCACCAGCAGCGGCGCCAGCAGCACCCGCTTGAGCAGGAGGTCGGCGAAGAGGGGCAGGACCAGCAGGGCCGCGAAGGCGCCGGGGCGCCCGGACCGCGGCAGGGCCCGCCAGGCCTGGGCCAGGGGCGGCAGCAGCAGCGCCAAGGCCAGGGCCGCCACCAGGGGCCAGGCCCAGGGCCCCCCCAGCCAGGCGCGGGCCAGCACCAGCTCGTCCCCGTGACCGCTGAGGACACCGGCCAGCCGGCCCAGGGGCAGGTTCGCGAAGACCAGGAGCAGTCCGGTCCGCGAGGCTCCCCGTCCCAGGAGGAGGCCCCCCAGCAGAATGAGGGCGTAGGTGAGGGCGGGCCCGGCGAAGGTGGCCCAGAGGGCCGCGGGACGCCCCGCCCCGCCCTCGGGCAGGAAGAAGAAGTCGAAAGTCATGGTCCCCCAGGCCCCGCAGACGGCCCGGGCCGCCAGGTGGTGGGTCAGTTCATGGGCCTGGCCCAGGACGAACTGGACCGCCAGGAAGGCCGCCAAGGCGCGCGGGGGGACGGGGAGTCGCATCCCGGGGTTTCGGCCCAGAATGCCTCTGGCTTAGCCCAGCCAGCGGGACAGCAGGGGCGCCAGCAGGACGAGGGTGATGCCGGAGAGGATCATGGTCAGGCTGGCGACGGCCCCCTCCTCGGCGCCGAGTTCCCGAGCTTTGGCGCTGCCGGCGGCGTGGGCGGCGGCCCCGAAGAGGGCGCCCCGGGCCAGGCGGGAGCGCAGGGGCAGGTAGGCCAGCACGGCCTCGCCGAGCGCCATGCCGCAGACACCGGTGATCACCACGAAGAGGGCCGCCAGATCCGGCGTGCCGCCCAGGCGCGGGGCCGCGGCCAGGGCGAAGGGCGTGGACACGGAGCGGGTGAGGAGGCTGCGGGAGAGGGTCTGGTCCAGGTGGAAGAGCCGGGCCAGGCCCCAGCTCGTGAGCAGGCCCAGGCCCACGCCGGCCACGACGCCGGCCGCCAGGGCCAGGGCGTGGCGGCGGATGAGGGCGCGGTGCTCGTGGATGGGCACGCCGAAGGCCACGGTGGCGGGCCCCAGCAGCCACAGCAGCCAGCGCGTGTCCGCGAAGTAGGTGGCGTAGGGGATGCGTGCCAGCAGCAGGACGGCGATCAGCAGCGCCGGCGCCAGCACCAGGGGGGCGCTCCACCACCGGCCCAGGCGGGCATAGAGCCGCTTGGCGCCCAGGTAGGCCGCCAGGGTGGCCAGCAGGCAGAGCAGGGCGGGCAGGCCCGCCAGGACATGCCTCATGACCCCTCCCGTCGCCGGAGCCGGTGCTCCAGGCGCACCACCCGCTCCACCACCAGGGCCGTGCCCACCATGACGCCCACGGTGCCCAGGAGGATCACCAGCAGGAGCTGCCAGCCTTCCTTCAGGATCACGGCGGGGTACTGCACGACGGCCACCACCGCGGGGATGAAGAACAGCAGCATCTCCGCCAGCAGCCAGCCGGCGCCCTCCGCCACCCAGGCCAGGGGCAGCCAGCCTTTCCGGAGCAGCAGCACGAGGAGGCCCAGGCCCGCCACGCTGCCGGGAATGGGCAGGCCCAGGGCGCGCATGGCCCCATCCGAGGCCCACCAGAGGGCCGCCAGGCCGACCACCTGGGCGAGGGCCCGCAGGCCGGGGTGCAGGGCGAGCGCCGCCATGTCGGCGGGCTCGGCCCCGGGGGGGCCGGGGGATGGATCGGGGGGCTCGGTCACGCCTCCAGCCTATCCCCGGTCCGGCGGCCTCAGGCGTGCGGCGCGGCAAGAACGGGCAGGCGGTCGAGGATGGCCCGGATCTGCGCCTCTTCGGACTTGAGGGTGGCCTTGAAGGCCTTGCGATCGGTGTGCTGGATCTCCTGGCGCAGGTCCGTCAGGGCCCGGTCCAGAAGGTCGTGCAGCAGCTCCGCTTCCTGGTGCGTGAGGGTGAGTTCCATGGAGGGCTCCCCAGCGGCGGGGCGGGCCCATCCCGCCCGCCGTCCCCAAGGATCGGTTCCCCCGCCGGGGGCCGCCAATGGCGCGAAGATGAAGATGCCCCCAGGAGCCCCCATGGTCGCCGCCCTCTCCATCCGCCCCGCCGTGCCCGCCGATGTCGATCGCCTGGCCCACCTCACGGACCAGTTGGGGTACCCGGCCCCGGCGGACGCCATCCGGACGCGCCTGGGCCAGCTGACGGCGGAGGGCGCCCAGGCCGTGCTGGTGGCCCTGGTGGGCGGCGAGGTGGTGGGCTGGGCCCAGGTGGGCCGCGGCCTCAGCCTGGAGTCCGGCGAACAGGCGGAGCTGGTGGGCCTGGTGGTCGATGAGGCCCTGCGGGGCCGCGGGATCGGGGCGGCCCTGGTGACCGCGGCGGAGGCCTGGGCCCGGGAGCGGGGCCTGGCGCGCCTGCGCGTCCGCTCGAACGTCACGCGCGAGGCCACCCACCGCTTCTACCGGAGGCTGGGCTACGAGGAAGTGAAGCGGCAGGTGGTGTTCCGGAAGGGCCTGGACTGAGCGTGCCCGACAAAACCCCCACAGGCCCGCGCGAGGGTCGCGGCATGTCGTGGAATCCGCTCTCGACCGGTCGGGAATCGCGGGGGGGCGCGGGTTCCGCTTAAGCTGTAAATACAATCAAAAATAAGGTTATTGCTTTGGCACGGACATGGCTCTACCTTGTCGCCGACCTTCCGGCCCCAAGGAGCCCCCATGACCTTCACCCAGTCCAAGACCTTCGAGAACCTCAAGGCCGCCTTCGCGGGCGAGTCCCAGGCGAACCGCCGCTACACCTGGATGGCCCAGGTGGCCGAGAAGGAGGGCCTGCCCGAGGCGGCGGACCTCTTCAAGCACAGCGCCGACGGCGAGACCGGCCACGCCCTGAAGCACCTGATGTTCCTGGCCGAGAAGGCCGGCGACCCCGCCACGGGCCTGCCCCTGGGCGACACCCTGACCAACCTGAAGTCCGCGGTGGCCGGCGAGACCTACGAGTACACGGACATGTATCCCGAGTTCACCCGGGTGGCCCGCGAGGAGGGCTACGCCGAGATCGCCGCCTGGTTCGAGACCCTGGCCAAGGTGGAGCGCTTCCACGCCGGCCGCTTCCAGGAGGCCCTCGCCAAGCTCGAGGCCGCGGCGGTCAAGTAATCGGTTTTCCACCAGGGGCCCCGGCCCTGCCCGCCTCAAACATCCGACCACCGGCCCCCCGTTCTGAGTAACCTGGGGGGCCTGTGGACCCCCATCCCGCCTTCGATGAGGAACCCCGCATGACGAACCTGGTCTTCGATCCCCCCACGGAACGGGCCCGCTTCGAGGCCCGCCAGGCCTTCCTGGACCGGCAGGCGGCCCTGCGGCTGGACCTGGCGGAGGGGCTCACCTTCCAGCCCGAGACCGCCGAGAGCGTGGAGGACCAGGTCATCGAGACCCTCTGGGCCGAGGGCAAGACGCCGGACACCTGCGGGGCCGACGAACTGGCCGAGGCCCGGGCCTCCTTCGCCGTGCTGGCCCCCCGGCGCGAGCCCGGCGGCCGCAGCCTCGCCGCCACCCTCATGCTGGGCTTCCCCGACGCCACGCGGGACCGCCGCCTGGCGGCCCTGCACGGCTTCCCCGACCAGCTGCTGCTGGAACTCCCGGATGGCCGCCTCCTGGCCCCCGCCGTGGACCGCGGCACCGCCGGTCCCGGGGACCGCCTGCCCTCCGTGCTGGCGCTCCGCTACCTGATTCCGGACGGCCGCACCCCCGCCGCCCTCGTCTCCAACCACGCCGAGCTGCCCGGCCGCTGGCCCGCGCCCGCCGCCTGGACCGCCTGGCCTTCCTGAGGAGCCACCATGAGCCGCACCGTCATCGATCACCTGAACGCCGAACTGGCCACCGCCTTCGTCCTGTCCTTCAACGCCAAGCGCTACCACTGGACCGTCACCGGCCCCCACTTCCGCGACTACCACCTCCGCTTCGAGGAGCTCTACAACGCCGCGGATGGCACCGTGGACGAGCTGGCGGAGCGGATCCGCATGCTGGGCGGCGTGCCCCTCCATGCCCCGGCCCAGATGGCCGCGCAGACGAAGGCCCCGGTCTCGGATCCCGTCGCGCGCCTGGACCCCGAGGCCATGCTGAAGGAGGCCCTGGACAACGAGGAGCGCACCATCTCGCTCATGCACGAGGGCATCGAACTGGCCAACGCCGCCGGCGACCCCGGCACCGCCGACCTGCTCACCCGCTTCGTGCAGATCCACCAGAAGGAGGCCTGGTTCCTGCGGGAGATGCTGGGGTGAGGCCCGGCCTGCGTCCGGATAAGGGATGCATGCCTCTTTTTTCTGATTTCCGACTTTTTCGGTAAACTACTCACCCGCGCGCTGCGCTGCCAAGGAGACGACCATGGCCTATCCCGTCAAGAACTACGACCACCTGAAGGGCGGCGCCCTGAAGGGGCTCAGCGACTCGCAGCTGGATCAGCACTTCGGCCTCTACAAGGGCTACATCACCAAGCTGAACGAGATCGAGGAGAAGCTGGCCACGGCGGACAACACCAAGCCCAACTACTCCTACAACGAGTACAGCGAGCTGAAGCGCCGCGAGGCCGTGGCCTTCAACGGCTCCTTCCTCCATGAGCTCTACTTCGAGAACATGGGCGCGGACAGCGAGATCAGCGCCGGCCTGAAGGCCGCCCTGGACGCCGCGGGCGGCAAGGAGAAGGTCATCGCCGACCTGAAGGCCGTGGCCATGGGCGGCCCCGGCTGGGCCCTGCTCACCCGCAACCGCCGCGACGGCAAGCTGCACACCTACTTCGTGGCCGAGCACCACCTGGGCCTGCCCATCGAGCAGGACCTGCTCCTGGTGCTGGACAGCTGGGAGCACGCGTTCATGGTCGACTACGGCACCGCCCGCGCGAAGTACCTCGATGCCTTCGCCGAGAACATCAAGTGGAGCGAAGTCAGCAAGCGCTTCGGCAAGTAAATAGAACCAACTGATTCACTACCAAGACACCAAGACACCAAGAACTGCCTTTTCTTTTCTTGGTGTCTTGGTGGTTTTCCTTTTCATTCCGCCGCACCAGACGAACATCCAAGGGGAGTCATGGGCCCCAAGCCAGGTCTGCGGCCCATGACAGGGCAGCGGCGGCCACTAGAAGTACCAGGCAACCGCGACATTGAGGGTGGTTGTGGATGGTCTTGAGGCGGCCAGGTGGGACTCGTACACCTCGACCCCGAGCGGGGCCTTGAACCGGTACCCCACGCCGAACTCCCCCACCAACTTGATGGTGGCCGGAAATCCCGGGATATCGACCCGTTCCGCACCGATCGCGAGGCGGTTGTAGAGCCCCCCCTGGATGGTGGTGAACAGATCCATCCCGGCATCCGAAAGGTTCACCCTCTCGGAAGGCGTGGCATAGGTTCGATACGCCAGGAAGGCTCCAAGCCGGCAGCTCGGGGACATCTGCCAGAACGTCCAACCCGCAGAAAGGCCGATGCCAGCGCCCGAGGTCAGATCCTTGAGGTCGGACTGGGGAAAGGAGCCGATCAGGCTCACCCGGCGCGAGGGTTCGTCCGGGCTCTGGGCGAGGGATGGCAAAGCTGATGCGACGAGAAGGAGCAGGATGGAAGGCTTTGGCATCAAGGCATCCCTCAACCACGAGAAGCAGGCGAGATTATTCAGCTCACCTCCAGTCGCGCGCGCAAGCGTTCAGGCTGAACCGTAGAAAAGGAGGGGCGAACCGTCTCCTTGCTGTTCCGGTTGATTGCCAACAGCCAGGATCGGGGCAGCGTCCGCTGGAATCGCCCTGGCCTGTGGCGTGCATCCGCGGGACCCCCGTCCCCGTGCCCTGTGACGCCGATGCTCACCCGCCCTACCCTGGAGGCATCCCTCCGGGAGGTGGAAGTGGCACCCAAGGCGACGCCCTCCGAGTTCGAGAACCCCCTGGGGCCGGGGCTCTTCCGGTTCCTGAAGGATCTGAAGGCCCACAACGACCGGGACTGGTTCCAGGCGAACAGGGCCCGCTACGAGGCGGAGGCCCGGGATCCGGTGCTGCGCCTCATCGCGGCGTTCTCCGGCCCGCTGGCCGCCATCAGCCGGCACGTGGAGGCCGACCCGCGGCCGGCGGGCGGCTCGCTCTTCCGCATCTACCGGGACACGCGCTTCAGCCGGGACAAGAGCCCCTACAAGACGCACCTGGGCGTGAACTTCCGGCACCGGTCCGCGGCGGCCGGGGGCGTCCACGGCCCCGGGTTCTACCTCCACCTCGAACCCGGCGGCTGCTTCGGGGGCGGCGGATTGTGGCATCCCGAGCCCGAAGCCCTCTTCAAGGTGCGGCAGGCCATCGTGGCCCGATCCGCAGCCTGGAAGAAGCTCAGGGCCACCCTGGACATCGAAGGGGACGCCCTGGCGCGCGTGCCCCAGGGCTTCGACCCCGGCCATCCCTGCGCCGAGGACCTCAAGTTCAAGGATTTCTACGCGGCCACGGCCTTCACGGATGCGGAGGTCCTGGCCGCGGACTTCCCCGCCCGGCTGGCCGAGGCCCTGACGGACGCCGCGCCGCTGGTCCGTTTTCTATGCAAGGCCCTGGAGCTGCCGTTCTAACAGGTCGCGCAGTCGTCGCCGCAGTCGCCCTTCTGGCCGCCGGCGGCCTCGCAGGCGCAGCCGCCGTCGCAGCAGCCCCCGCCCTTCACGAGGCTCTCCTCGGCGAGGCTGAGCATCTGCTGGTGGGGGTCCCCCTTCACGCGGAGGGCGATGTTCACGGCCTGGATCATGTCCTCGCTGGAGGCCCCCAGGGTGGTGAGCTGGGCGTGGTGGGCCCGGAAGGCGCGGTCGGCGTTGGCGGCCACGGCGGCGCCCAGGGCGATGAGGTGGAGGGTGATGTCGTCGAGGCCCACGGGGGCCTGGGGGGCATGGGATTCGGGCTGGGCGGTCACGGGCGTTCCTTGGCGGAGGGTGATCCCGGAGGGTCCGGGTCCTGCCCACTCTAGCCCCGGCCGGGAGTGCCGTGCGTCAAGGACCATCCCCGCCCGGAAGGCGCTAAACGGTCGCCCCCTTTCCGCGGTACCCCCTTGTCCGACCCGCCTGGAGCCGACATGGCCCTCCTGCTCCTGCCCGCGGCCCTGCTGGCCGCCCCCCCGGCGCCGACCCCGGCGGAAGTCCTCGTGGAGGCCCTGGAGGGGGTTTCCGAGTGCGTGGTGGAAGGCCGCACCCGGCGGCTGGAGGGCCGGATCCGCTATGCCCGGGAGGCCTGGGCCGCCCGGCGGGACACCCTGGCCAAGCGGGTCCCGCCGGGCGATCTGGCGGCCCTGGATCTCTGCTTCCTGCACATGGACGCCGGCGGTCGCGCCGCGGCCCGGGCGGCCCTGGACGCCCGGGAGCTGCTGGGGGACCTCCTGCCCCAGGGCCCGGCCGGGCACCGGCGGGCGGCGGGCCTGGCCAGCCTGCGGGCCTGGTTCGCCGCGGACGGGGGGCGCTGGTCCGAGATGCCGGATCTGGAGGCCGCCTTTGCGCCCCTGCTGGGACCCCCCTGCCCCGGACCCGGCGCATCCGCGGTGCGGACGGCCCTCGGCCTCCACCGGGAGGCGCGGACCGCCCGGAATGTCCCCCGCTGCAAGGGGGCCGCGCGGATCCTCCAGGATCTGGCCGGGGGGGGGGTGGGCGTCTAGGTCCCCAGGAGCCGCTCGGCCTCCCCGAGGGCAGCGGCCGATCCGCTGAGGGCCAGGAGATCGCCGGCCTCCAGGCGGGCTTCGGGCCGGGGCTCCAGGAGGCGGCCCTCCCGCAGCAGGGCCACGAGGACCACGCTGGCCTGGCCCGCGAGGTCGAGCTCCCCCAGGCTGCGCCCCAGGGAGGGGCAATGGGGACCGATCCGAAGGGTGCGCCAGCCGCCTTCGGCCGGTCCCGTCGCCTCGGCGGACGCCCAGGGATCCCGGGCGCCCTCGGCCATCCATTCGGGACCGGCGTCCAGCTCCCGCTGGAGGCGCAGGGCCCGGCGCCAGAGGAGGAGGGGCAGGGCCAGGAGCAGGAAGACGGCCAGCGCCCCCAGGGAAGCCAGGGGCAGCAGGGCCTCGACCGCCGCCAGGACGGGCAGTCCCGCCAGGAGCAGGGCCGCGGCCCGGAGCCCGCCCCGGAAGGCCCGCCGCAGGACCGGCCGGCTGCCCAGGGGGCCCGCACCGGGGAGATCCAGGAGGGCCTCGGCCAGGACCCGGCTGCGGAGGAGGATGCGCTGGAGGAACAGGGCCGCCACGGCCGCGGCGGCCAGGAGCAGGATCCCCTGGGCCAGGGCGTGGCTCAGGGCCCCGTGGCCCTCCAGCCAGCGGGTGCCCAGGCGGAGGAGCCGGGGGGCCAGGACCGCCACGGCCCCCAGGCCGGCCCCGTCCAGGAGCAGCCAGAGGAAGGCCCGCCGCGCGCCGGCCCCGGGGGCCTTCCGCAGGGCCGGGGCCTTCAGGGTGCGGGCCCAGGACTGGTAGAGGGTGAGGTAGGTGCGCAGGGGGCCCGTGAGGCGGCGCTCCAGGGCCGCCGCGGCGGGTTCCCCGGCGGAGAGCAGAGCCGGGGTGGCCAGGGCCGTGGCCACGCAGACTGCCGCCAGCAGGGCGTAGCGGTCCGGGCCCACCACGCCCAGGGCCGTGCCGGCCCCCAGGAGGATGAAGCCGAACTCGCCCACCTGCCCCAGGGCCATCCCGGCCCGGAGGCCCAGGCCCGGCGGCAGGCCCGCCAGGGTGGCGCCCAGGGTGACGGTGAGGGCGTTGAGGGCGATCACCAGGCCCGTGAAGAGCAGCACCAGCGGCCAGTCCCGGAGGAGCACGGCGGGTTCCATGAGCATGCCCACGGCCACGAAGAACATGGCCGCGAAGAGGTCGCGCAGGGGGTGGATCAGGTGCTCCACGCTGCGGCCCCGGCCGGACTCGCACACCAGCATCCCCGCCACGAAGGCCCCCATGGCCACGGAGAAGCCGGCCCAGGCCGCCAGCTGGGCCAGCCCGAAGCAGAGGCCCGCGGCCACCACCAGCAGGACCTCGCTGCGGGCGTGGTCGGCCACCCACCGGACGGCGGGGGGCACCAGCCAGCGGCCCGCCGCCAGCAGCAGGGCCAGGAAGGCCGCCAGGCGGAGGAGCGTGGCGGCGATGGCCCCCAGGCTGGGGCCGCCCAGGGAGGCGGCGGCCGTGAGCCCCGCCAGCAGCAGCACCGCGTGGAGGTCCTCCACCAGCAGGACCCCCAGCACGGTCTCCTTCAGCGGGCCGCGGATGCCCCGCTCGTCGAAGAGCTTGGCCAGGATCATGGTGGAGGCGATGGAGAGGCTGGCGCCGAAGAAGGCGCTCTCCAGGGGCGGCCAGCCCAGGAGCCGCGCGGCCAGGAAGCCCGCCACCAGGAGCGTGCCCACCTGCAGGGTGCCCACCAGGAGGGCCGTGGGGCCGGCCCGGAACAGGCGCTGGAGGCTGAACTCCAGGCCGATGGAGAACATGAGCAGGATGACGCCCAGCTCGCCCATGATGCGCACGTTGGCCAGATCCGCCACCAGGGGCACGGGCACGTGGGGCCCCACGATCATGCCCGCCAGCAGGTAGCCCAGCACCGCCGG
>JAJYBX010000033.1 GCA_021778785.1 Acidobacteriota bacterium | reverse complement strand
TGGCAGCCTTCGTGGCCGAGGCGGAGCGGACCGTCCAGTCGAAGGCCGGCCTTCCGCCCGGCATCACCGTCCAGTTCAAGGGCGTGCTGGAGGCCCAGAACGCCGCCCACCGCGAGCTGGCCCTCCACCTGCTCATCTCCCTGGCGGGCATCCTGGCCCTGCTGAGCCTGGTCTTCCACTCCTCGCGGAACCTGCTGCTGGTGCTGGCGAACCTGCCCTTCGCCCTGCTGGGCGGCGTGCTGGCGGCGTTCCTCACCGGCGGCACGCTGAATCTCGGGGCCCTCGTGGGTTTCGTGACCCTCTTCGGCATCACCACCCGCAACAGCATCATGCTGGTCTCCCACGCGGAGCACTTGGTGCTGCAGGAGGGCTTCGCGTGGAGCGCCGCCACCGCCCGGCGTGCCGCGGAGGAGCGGCTGGTCCCCATCCTGATGACGGCGACGGTCACGTCCCTCGCCCTGCTGCCCCTGGCCCTCGGCGCGCGCCAGCCGGGCCGGGAGATCGAGGGTCCCATGGCCATCGTCATCCTCGGCGGCCTGGTCTCCTCCACCCTGCTCAACCTCCTGCTCCTGCCCGCGCTGATCCACCGCTTCGGCCGCTTCGCCGAGCGCGTGGAGCCCTGAGCCGACGCGCCACCCGCCAAGGAATCGCCATGCTCCCCTTCGCCCCTCCGCCCTTCGTCCAGTCCCTGCCCGCTTCCCCGAAGACCCTCGATGCCCTTGCCGAGGCCCTGGAAGGCGCCCCGGAGGCCCTCACGGACCGTCGCCCGGCCCGGGCCCAGGCCGAGGCCGCCAAAGCCGTCGCCCTGTGGGACCGGAACCGGGGCGCGGTGCTCGCGGCCCTGACGACCGCCGACCGCGAGCCCTTCACGAAGGCCATGGAGATCCTCCGGTCCGCCCGAGGTGACGAGGCCGGTCTCTGCGCCCTGACCGCCATGGAACGTCTGGAACACCGCCTGCCCGAGGGCCGCCCCCGGTGGCTCGCCGCGGCCGACCGGCTGGGCATGCAAACCTGGATCCTCCTGGGCGAAGGGAAGACGGAGCTGCCGGACCTGGTCGCCGCCTTCAAGCCCCTGGTCGATCAGGATGGAGGCGGCCATCCTTCCGCCGTGGCGAAGACCCACGCAGAACTGGCGCGCTACCAGGCCGCCCTTGCCAGGCGCGGACTCCCGGCGGCCCAGAAGGCCGTCGGCGTCCTCCTCGATCTCGTGGACGCCTTCGAGAAGCCCGCGGGCCGCTAGGGTCCACGGATCCGTGGTTTCATAGGGGCCTGACCCGAGCCCCAGGATGCACGCCTCCCCACCCCTCCTCGACGCGGAGCACGCGGCCTTCCTCGAAGGCGGCGTGTCCATCACTGCAGGCGCCCGGGATGGACGGAGGGTGCCCACCCTGGCCCGGGCCCTCGGCGCTCGGGTCTCGGCGGACCGAGGCCGGGTGACGATCTTCTTCTCCCGGCGGCAGGCCGGCCCCCTGTTGGCCGCCCTCCAGGAGAACGGCGCCCTGGCCGTCGTGTTCAACGAGCCCCACACCCACCGCGCCCTCCAGATCAAGGCCACGGATGCTGGGGAAGTGCCCCTCGATCCCGGGGATGGCCGGCGGGTGGAGGCCTACCGGCAGGCCTTCGTGGACGAGGTGGGTCGGCTGGGCTTCCCCGAACCCCTGGTCCGCACGCTGCTCCGGGTTCCGGACGACGATCTGGTGGCCGTCGCCTTCACCCCCGCCTCGGCCCATCTGCAGACCCCCGGCCCCCAGGCCGGCGCGCCCCTGGGGGAGGCCCCATGAGCCTGCGTGCCGATGCCATCCGCGACTGCATGGACGGCGCCATCCCCGGGGCGCTCTGCACCTGCTCCGCGGACGGTGTGCCCAACGTGGCCTACCTTTCGCAGATCCAGTACGTGGATCCCGACCATGTGGCCCTGTCCTACCAGTTCTTCAACCACACCCGCCGCAACATCCTGGCCAACCCGCGGGTGGCGATGATCGTCATCCACCCGCGGACGGCCCGGCAGTACCGGCTCTCCATGGCCTACCTCCGGACCGAGACCTCGGGCCCCCTGTTCGAGTGCATGAAGGCCAAGCTGGCCGGCATCGCCTCCCACGCGGGCATGTCGGAGGTCTTCAAGCTGCTGGGCTCCGATGTCTATCGCGTCCTGGACATCGAGGCGCTGCCCGGGGAATCCCTGCCCGCGCCGGTCCGCGACCTCTGCCTGCTGGTCGCGCTGCGCGGATGTTCAGAGGCCTTCTCCACCTGCGGAGACCTGGCCGGACTCCTGGAGGCGGTCCTCGACGGCCTCGAGCAGAGGTTCGGCCTCCGCCATGCCATGGTGCTGATGCTGGACCGGCCCGGCGACCGCCTGTACACCGTGGCCAGCCGGGGCTACGAGACCTCCGGCGTGGGGGCGGAGATCCCCGTGGGCCAGGGGATCATCGGGGTCGCGGCGCGGGAGGGTGTCCCCATCCGCATCGGGCACATGACCTCCGAGTACACCTATGGCCGGGCCATCCGGGAGACCGTGGGCCAGGGCGCCCTGGCGGACCGCCTGGAGACGGAGATCCCCCTGCCCGGCCTGCCCGCCCCCGGGAGCCAGTTGGCGGTTCCCATTCCCGGCCCGGGCGGTCCCCTCGGCGTGCTCTTCGTCGAGAGCCCCGTGGAGCTCCGCTTCAACTACGACGATGAGGACGCCGCCGTGGCCCTCGCCGGGCAGCTGGGCATGGCCATGCGCCTCCTGCAATCGGAGCCGGAGCCCCCCGACGAGGCCCCGTCCGCTGCGGAACCTGCGCCCCTGGCCGGCCCGCCGGTGGCCGTCCGCCATTTCGCCGAGAACGACAGCGTGTTCCTGGACGACGACTACCTCATCAAGGGGGTGGCCGGCAGCATCCTGTGGGCCCTTCTCCAGGACCACCTCGCCCAGGGGCGCACCGACTTCACCAACCGCGAGCTCCGTCTGGATCCGCGGGTCCGGCTGCCGGATGTCAGCGACAACCTGGAAGCCCGCCTGGTGCTGCTGAACCGGCGCCTCCAGGAGCGGGCCGCCTGCATCCAGATCGTGCGCACCGGCCGCGGCCGGTTCCAGCTCCGGGTGGATCATCCCCTCCAGCTGGTCGAGGTGCCTGGTCGGCCCCCCAGGCTGGGTTGATCCCGGCGAACCCGACCTGCCCCTTCTTAAAACCTTCTTAAATAGGCGCTATTTCTTTCTTAAGGATGGAAAAAACCTTAAACCACACCCGGAGTCCGCGCTAAACCACCCATCGGGACCGAACCCGATCCTTCCTGATGAGGTGATCCATGACCCCCTTGACCTTCCGCACCGCCCTCCTGGCCGGACTCTCCTTCGGAATCGCATCGGCCGCCGCCCCGGATGCCCAGATCCGCAGGGGCGCCTACCTGACGCGCATCATGGGCTGCGCCGACTGCCACATGCCCCTGAAGATGGGCCCCAAGGGCCCCGAGCCCGACCTGGCCCGCGGCCTCTCGGGCCACCCCGAAGCGCTCGTGATGCCCGCCGCGCCTGAGCCCAAGGGCCCCTGGCTGTGGTCCGGCGCCGCCACGAACACCGCCTTCGCGGGCCCCTGGGGGGTGAGCTACGCCGCCAACCTCACCCCGGACGACGAGACGGGACTGGGGCGCTGGACCGAGGCCCAGTTCCTCCAGATCGTCCACACCGGGCGCCACCTCGGAAAGGGCCGGACCATCCTGCCCCCCATGCCCATCCAGAACCTCCAGGCCACCCGCGAGGAGGATCTCAAGGCCATCTTCGCCTACCTGCGATCCCAGCCCGCGGTGCGCAACCACGTGCCCACGGCGACGGAACCGGCCGCCTCGCACTAGGAACCCCCGTGCGTCCCCTCTCCCTGCTGCTCGCCGCCGTCCTCGGGTCCCTCCCGGGGGTGGCCGGCGCCCCCTACGGTGGCGTCCGCGCCCCGCGCCTGCTGTCGCAGACGGGTCTCTATGCGGCCCCGGGGCGCCTCGATCCCCGCAACCGCGCCTACAGCCCGCAGTACCCGCTGTGGTCGGACGGGGCCGCCAAGGCCCGCTGGGTGCGGCTCCCCGATGGCGCGGCCATCGAGGCGGGGGACGAGGATGCCTGGACCTTCCCCGTGGGCACGAAGTTCTGGAAGGAATTCCAGTTCCACGGACGGAAGGTGGAGACCCGCCTGCTCTGGCATGCGCGGCCCGGTGTCTGGATCTTCGCCAGCTACGCCTGGAACGCGGCCGGGACCGACGCCACCCTCGTGCCCGAGGAGGGCCTTCCGGATGCCGCGGAGATCGCCCCCGGGCTGCGCCACACCATCCCCGGCGTGGCCGACTGCCGGACCTGCCATGAGAACGGGCGCACGGAGGTGCTGGGGTTCACCGCCCTCCAGCTCTCCACCGACCGGGATCCCGGGGCCATCCACGGCGAGCCGCCCCGGCCCGGCCTCCTCACCCTGGAGGATCTCGTGAAGGAGGGGCGCCTCCGCCATGCCCGCGCCGACCTCCTGGCCCGGCCGCCGCGGATCCGGGCCGGGGATCCGGAAACCCGCGCCCTCCTCGGCTACTTCGCCGCCAACTGCGGAGCCTGCCACCGCATGGACCATCCCCTCGACGGCCTGGACCTGGATTTCCGGCCCACGGGCCGGACCCCCGGAGAGCCCGGCCTCGCCAGCACCGTGAACCGACCCAGCCAGTACACCCTGCCCGGGGAGGCCCCGGGCACCACCCTCCGCATCCGCCCCGGCGATCCCGACCACAGCGCCGTGTATTCCCGCATGGCCTCGCGCCGCCCCCTGTCCCAGATGCCCCCGCTGGGCTCGGCGCTCGCCGACCGGGAGGCCCTCGACCGCCTCCGCGCCTGGATTGCCCGGGCGCCGGCCCGCTGACCCTTCCCCAACCCCTGAACCCCGGAGGTCCCCATGCCCCCCACCCGCCCTCTGCCCCCCTCCCGGCTCCTGCTCGAGCGCATGCTGCTCATCCGGGCCTACGAGGAGAAGATCATCGCCTTCCACGAGGCCGGTCCCTTCCCCCACGTCTGCACCTCGGTCGGCCAGGAGGCGGCGGCGGCGGGCGTGGTCTCCGCCCTGGGCCCCCAGGACCAGATCCTCACCAACCACCGGAGCGCCGGCCACCTGCTGGCCCGCGGCGCCGACCCCGGCCGCATGCTCGCCGAGGTCATGGGCCGCATCACCGGCTACTGCAAGGGGAAGAGCGGCACCCTGCACATCTCCGCGCGGGAGCTGGGCGTGATCCTCACCTCCACCATCGTGGGCGGGGAGCTCTCCCTGGCCACGGGCGCCGCGCTCTCCCGCGAGATGCTCGGCGGCGACGGCATCGTCGCGTGCTTCTTCGGCGACGGCGCCGCCTGCGAAGGCATCTTCCACGAGTCCCTGAACCTGGCCTCCGTCTGGAACCTGCCCGTGCTCTACGTCTGCGAGAACAACCAGTGGCAGGCCTTCGTCCACCGGAAGGAGACCATGCTCGGGGACCACATCGCACCGCGGGCGGCGGCCTACGGCATCGAGGCCGTCACCGTGGACGGCAACGACGTGGAGGCCGTGTTCGAGGCCGCCACCGCCGCCGTGGCGAAGGTCCGGAGCACCCGGCGCCCCTTCCTGCTGGAGGCCACCACCTACCGCCAGCGGGGCCACATGGAGCCCCATGACCAGTCCTACGTGGATCCCGCGGAGATCGCCGCCTGGCGGGCCAAGGACCCCATCGACCGCCAGAAGGCCCGCCTCCTCGACCGTGGCGATCTGACCCCGGACGATCTCGCCGGCATGGAGGCGCGGGCCCGGACGGCCCTCGACGACGCCGCGGCCTTCGCCAGCGCCTCCCCCTTCCCCGATCCCGCCGAACTCACCACCGACGTCTACGCCTAGGAGACCGCCATGCCCCTTCTCACCGTCAACGAAGCCATCGGCCAGGCCATCGCCGAGGAGATGCGCCGGGACAGCCGGGTCCTCATCTTCGGGGAAGGCACCGCCACCAAGCACCCCGAGCTGGTGGCGGAATTCGGGGCCGCCCGCGTCCGCAACACGCCCCTGGCCGAAGGCATCATCGCCGGCACCGCCGCCGGGGCCGCCGCCACCGGCCTGCGACCCATCGTGGACCTGCTCTTCGCCCCCTTCCTCTGCTTCGCCATGGACGAGCTCGTCAACAGCGCCGGCAAGCTGCGCTACATGTCCGGCGGCCAGTTCTCGTTCCCCATGGTGGCGCTCGCCATGACCGGCGGGGGCTGGACCGTGGGCGCCCAGCACAACCACAACCTCGAGGCCTGGTTCGTCCACAGCCCGGGCCTGAAGGTGGTGATGCCCTCCACGCCCGCGGATTTCAAGGGCCTCATGCAGGCCGCCATCCGCGATGAGAACCCTGTGCTCTTCTTCGTGGACCTGGCCCTGGCCTTCGTCCCCGGCGAGGTGCCCGAGGGCGAGGCCTTCGTGCCCCTGGGCCAGGCGGCCGTGCGCCGCGAGGGCTCGGACGTGACGCTGGTCTCCTACGCCAAGACCGTGCACACCTGCCTGCAGGCCGCGGAGACCCTCGCCGAGGAGGGCGTCTCCGCCGAGGTGCTGGACCTGCGGACCCTGAAGCCGCTGGACACGGCGGCCATCCTCCGTTCGGTCTGGAAGACGGGCCGCCTGGTGGTGGTGCATGAGGCCTCCGCCCCCTGCGGCGTGGGTGCGGAAGTGGCCGCCCTCGTGGCCGCCGAGGCCTTCGCCGCCCTGAAGGCGCCAGTGGTCCGCATCACCGGACCCGATGCCCCGGCCCCATCCAGCTACCCGCTCGAGCAGGCCTTCATCCCCCAGGCGGACGCCATCACCGCGGCCGCCCGGCGGCTGGTGGCGGTGGACCTGCCGGTCAGCGCCCCAGGATCAGCAGGGTGAGGTCGTCGGCCAGGGGCCTGCCGCCGGTGAAGGTGACCACATCGCCGAGGATGGCCGCCTGCAGGTCCTCGGCGGGCTGGGCCAGCAGCGCTGCCAGCCGCGTCTCGCCGTAGAGGGCGTCCGCCGGATCCAGGGCCTCGCTGAGGCCATCGGTGTAGAACACCAGGCGGTCCCCGGGTTCCAGGGCGCCCTCGCACAGCTCCAGCGCATCCCTGAACCGGGCCGCGCTGAGGCCGATGCCCAGGCCCCGGGGCTGCAGCCGCTCCACCCGGCCGTCCGCCCGGCGCAGGAAGGCCGGGGGATGCCCGGCGCGCACGAAGGCGAAGCGGCCCGTGCGCGGATGGAAGGTGCCATAGACCAGGGTGAGGAAGAGGTTCTTGCCGTGGCCCTCGCACCAGATGGTGTTGAGGCGGGACGCCACCTCGCGGGGATCCAGCGCCTGCTTGTCCAGGGCGGAGAGGACGCCCTTGGTCTCGGCGGCGTAGAAGGCCGCGCTCGTACCCTTGCCGCTGACGTCGGCGATGAGGAAGGCCAGGCTGCCGTCCCGCAGGGGGAACAGGTCGTAGTAGTCTCCGGCCACCTCCCGCGCGGGCAGGATGGTGGCGCGCACCGAGGGCAGGTGCAGGGCCTCCAGGTCCGGCAGGAGGCGCATCTGCACCTCGCGGGCCACCCGGAGCTCCTCCTCCATGCGCAGGCGCTCCTCGCGCTCCGCATCCGCCTGCTGGAGCCTCGCGGCCATCTCGTTGAAGGCCACGGTGAGGTGGGCCACCTGGTCCCGGCCCCGGGGGCGGATGCGCACGCCGAAGTCGCCCGTGCTGAGCCGCGAGACGCCCCGGAAGAGGCCGTCCACGGACTTCCCCAGCTGCCGGGTCAGGTAGAACCCCATGACCAGCGCCACCAGCTGGAAGCAGAAGAGGACGAGGATGCCCAGCACCAGCCCGCCGATGATCAGGAGGGTCTTGCCGGAGAGGTTGCCGCCCTTCGCGCCATATCCGAACCCCCGGAAGAGCTCCTCCAGGTTCGTCTCCGGGGTCGCGCTGAGGAGCATGGGCCGACCCGTCTCCCAGTCGATCACCCGCAGGCCCACGGGGGGCAGGCTGAAGGGGCGGAAGAGGCCGCGGCCCTGGGGCACCTCGCCGTCCTGGTAGGTGGTGACGGGCGGCGTGCCGCTGAACAGGCCGGAGAACTCCAGCGGGGTCTCCTCGTCCCCGTGCTTCGACCGCGTCCCGCCCTTCTCCCCGGAGCCCCAGTCCAGGCGGTAGATCATGCGTCCGCCCCAGATCTCCCGTCCTGACGCGCTCATGCGGCCCAGGCCGAGGCTCAGGAGGCGATGACGGTCGCCCTCGGCGGCCACCGCCCGCAGGGCCACCACCTTCTTCCCCTCGGGCGTCACGTCGTAGACGTAGCCCACGAAGCCATCCTTCACGCCGGGCGGCAGGACGTCCACCCGCCGCACATGCGCCTCGCCCAGCACCTCCAGGGCCTTGAGGGCCGCGGCATCCGAAGGCTGCTTCACCGCCTCCCGCACGGCGGTCTCCATGCGCTTCAGGTCGCCCTGGAAGGCCCGGCCCACCTGGGCGCCCAGGCCCAGCCAGCCCACGGACACGAAGAGCGCCGTGAGGGTGAGGGCAGGCAGCAGGGAGACGAGGATCAGGATGACCCAGAGCCGCCGGGAGACCTTGAAGAGGATCCGCCGCCACAGCCAGCGGACCCCCAGGAAGCCCAGCACCAGGGCCCCGGTCCAGAAGGCCAGGGCCGACAGGGTCCACAGGCAGCCCGTGCCCGTGACGAGCCGGCGGGCGGGGATCAGGAGCCAGGGCAGGCCGCAGGCCAGGGTGATCCAGGCCCAGCGGGGACGCAGGGACGCCAGTCCGCGGTGGAGCGAGGAATCCCGCCAGCCGGCCATCTCAGACCATCAACATGCCGCCGTTGACACTGAGCGTCTGGCCCGTGATGTAGCCGGCCTCCTCGCTGGCCAGGAAGGCCACGGCGGCGGCGATGTCCTCGCCCGTGCCCATGCGCCCCAGGGGGATCTGCTTCGTGAACTCGGCCTTCACGTCCTCGGGCAGGCCCGCGGTCATGGCCGTCTCGATGTAGCCCGGCGTGACGGCGTTGGCGGTGACGTTGCGGCTGGCCAGCTCCCGCGCCACCGACTTGGTGAGGCCGATGAGGCCCGCCTTGGCCGCCACGTAGTTCGCCTGGCCCGGGTTGCCCATCTGGCCCACCACGGAGGCGATGTTGATGATGCGGCCCCAGCGCTGCTTCATCATGGGCTTCGTGGCGGCCTGCACCGCGGCCCAGGCGCCCTTGAGGTCGGTGTCCAGCACCGCGTCCCAGTCCTCCTCCTTCATCTGGATGAGGAGCTTGTCGCGGGTGATGCCCGCGTTGTTCACCAGGATGTGGATGGCCCCGTGGCGCTCCACCGTCGCGGCGATGGCGGCCCTCACCGAGGCCGTGTCCGCAAGGTCCGCCACCACCACGTCCGCCTTCCCGCCCGCCTCCGTGATGGCGTTCGCCACCACCTGGAGGTTCCGCAGGGTCCTGGCCGCGCAGACCACCGTGGCCCCCTGGGCCGCGAGACGCTTCGCGATGGCTTCGCCGATGCCCTGGCTGGCACCGGTGACGAGGGCGACCTTGCCGTCGAGGCGGAACATGGGACCTCCGGATGCGGAAGACCCCAGTCTAGCGCGGGTTCCGGGAGGCCATTGCCTCCGGTGCCGGCCGGGTCCACCCTGGATGACCCCTCCGGAGATCCCATGCGCCGCGCCGCTCTCCTGCTCGCCCTCGCCTCCCTGCTCGGCGCCCAGGAGACGCGCTCGCCCCGCGTGGAGCGCCTCGTGGCCGCCGTGGAGGCCCCGCGGCTGCAGGCCACGGTGGCGAAGCTCGTCGCCTTCGGGACGCGGCACACCCTGTCCGACCAGGCCTCGCCCACCCGGGGTATCGGCGCGGCGCGGACCTGGCTCGCCGGGCAGTTCGCGGACCTGGCGGCGCTGCCCAGCTCCCGGCTCCGGCCCTTCGAGGACCGGTTCACCCAGCCGGTGGCACCGAGGATCCCCGCCCCCGTGGAGATCGTGAACGTGGGCGCCGTGCTGCCCGGGACCGACCCGGCCCGGGCGAAGGAGGCCATCGTCCTCACAGGCCACTACGACAGCCGGGCCACGGACGTGATGGACGCCACCTCGGACGCGCCGGGCGCCGACGACGACGGCAGCGGCACGGCCATGATGCTGGAGCTGGCCCGGGTCATGGCCGCGGAGCGGCCCGCGGTGAGCATCTACTTCGTGGCCGTCTCCGGCGAGGAGCAGGGGCTCTACGGCAGCACCCACCTGGCGAAGCGCCTGAAGACCGAAGGGGTGGAGGTCCTCGCCATGCTGAGCGTGGACAT
>JAJYBX010000032.1 GCA_021778785.1 Acidobacteriota bacterium | reverse complement strand
CAGCGCCATCGCCCAGATCTCCTCCGTGAGCGGCACCATCCTGCGCATCCTGCCGCCGGGCATGACGGCCCCGGCCATCATCCAGTTCAACGCCAGCAACGTCCCGGTGGTGCAGCTCACGGCCCAGAGCGACTCGCTGCCCGAGCAGAAGATCTTCGACTACGCCCTGAATTTCATCCGCATCCGGCTCTTCACCATCCCCGGCCTCTCCACGCCGCTGCCCTACGGGGGCAAGGGGCGGCAGGTGTCCGTGGACATCGACCCGGCCAAGCTGGCGGCCCGGGGCCTCAGCCCGGCGGACGTGGTGAGCGCCCTCTCGTCCGAGAACGTCATCACCCCCGCCGGGACGGCGCGGATGGGCAGCCGCGAACTGCCCGTGGTCACGAACTCCAACCCCTCGGCCATCGAGGCCTTCCAGCGGATGCCCGTGAAGGTGGTGAACGGGGCCCCCGTGCTGCTGGGCGACGTGGCGCGGATCTACGACGGCTTCTCGGACCAGACCAACATCGTGCGGGTCAACGGGAAGCGGGCCACGTACCTGGCCATCCTGAGGAAGGCCGACGCCTCCACCCTCGCCGTGGTGGACGCCGCGAAGGAGATCCTGCCGTCCATCCAGGCGGCGGCCCCGAAGGGCATGGTGCTGAACTTCGACTTCGACCAGAGCCACTTCGTCCGCGCGGCGATCCAGGACGTGGTGAAGGAGGCCCTGATCTCCTCCCTGCTCGTCTCGCTGATGATCCTGCTCTTCCTGGGCTCCTGGCGCAGCATGCTCATCGTCTGCACCAGCATCCCCCTGGCCATCCTGGTGGGCCTCATCGGGCTGAAGCTCACGGGCCAGACCCTCAACATCATGACCCTCGGCGGCCTCAGCCTCGCCATCGGCATGCTGGTGGACGACGCCACGGTGGAGGTGGAGAACATCCACCGCAACCAGGCCATGGGCAAGCCGCTCACGGTGGCCATCCTCGACGGCGCGCGCCAGATCGCCGTCCCGGCCATCGTGGCCACCCTGGCCATCTGCATCGTGTTCTTCCCCGTGGTGCTGCTGGTGGGCCCCGCCAAGTACCTCTTCACGCCCCTGGCCATGGCCGTGGTCTTCTCCATGCTGGCCTCGTACCTGCTGTCCCGGACCCTGGTGCCCACCATGGCCCGGATGCTCATGGCGCACGACCATCCCGCGCCGGAGAGCCTCGTGGGCCGCTTCAACGCGTGGCGGGAGGAGGCGCTGGGCCGCTTCCAGGCCGCCTACGGCCGGGCCCTGGACCAGGTGCTCCACCACCGGGTCTTCGTGCTGGGCGTGGCCCTGGCCTTCCTGGCCATCAGCTCCGGCCTGCTGCTGGTCATCGGCCGGGACTTCTTCCCCACGGTGGACGTGGGCCTCATGAAGCTCCACGTCCGGGCCCCGGTGGGCCTGCGGCTGGAGGAGACGGAGCGCATCGTGGCCGGCGTGGAGGCCGAGATCCGGCAGGTCATCCCTCCTTCCGAGCTGCGGTCCGTGAACAGCAACATCGGGGTGCCCAGCGCCTTCAACATGGCCTTCATGCCCAGCGACAACGTGACGAGCCAGGATGCGGACATCTTCATCAGCCTGGCGCCGGAGCACCGCCCCACCGAAACCTACATGCGGAAGCTGCGCGAGGTGCTGCCGGGCGCCTTCCCCGGCTCCGGCTTCTACTTCCAGCCCGCGGACATCGTGAGCCAGGTGCTGAACTTCGGCGTGGCCGCCCCCATCGACGTGCAGATCGAGGGCCCGAACCTGGCGGCCAGCGCGGATCTGGCCCAGCGCCTGAAGGCCTCCATCCAGACCGTGCCCGGCGCCGTGGATGTGCGGGTGAAGCAGGTGGTGGACGCCCCCGCCTACAAGGTGGACGTGGACCGCCTGCGGGCCGCCCGGCTGGGCCTCAGCCAGCGGGACGTGGCCAACGGCCTGCTGGTGTCGCTCTCGGGCAACGGCCAGCTGGCGCCCTCGTACTTCCTGAATCCGGCGAACGGCGTGAACTACACCGTGGCGGTGAAGACGCCCCTCGCGGGCACCGATTCTCCGGCCAAGCTCATGGCCACGCCCTTCGGCCTGCCCGGGGCCGCGGCCCTGGCGCAGACGGATGCGTTCCGGCCCGCGGGCCCGGCGGCCCAGCCCCGGTTCGAGACCCTGGCCGATTTCGCGTCCCTCCAGCGCATCAGCACCCCCAGCGAGATCAGCCACTACACGGTCCAGCGGGTGATGGACGTCATGGCGAACGTGGACGGCCGCGACCTGGGCGGCGTCGTAACGGGCATCCAGGGACGGATCAAAGCCCTGGGCCAGCTCCCGCCGAACACGCGCATCCGCATCCGGGGCCAGAACGAGGTGATGACGGAATCCTTCACCAGCCTGGGCGGCGGCCTGGTCATCGCCATCGCCCTGGTGTACCTGCTCATGGTGGTGCTGTTCCAGAGCTGGCTCGATCCCTTCATCATCATCACCGCCGTGCCGGGGGCCCTCGCGGGGATCCTCTGGATGCTGGCGCTGACGGGGACCACCTTCAACGTGGAGTCGCTGATGGGGGCCATCATGGCGGTGGGCATCGCCACCTCCAACGCCATCCTCATCGTGAGCTTCGCCAACGAGGTGCGCGTGGCCCGACCGGAGCTGAGCGCCCTGGAGGCGGCGCTGGAGGCGGGCAAGGTGCGCCTCCGGCCCGTGTTGATGACGGCCCTGGCCATGATGATCGGCATGGTGCCCATGGCCCTGGCCCTGGGCGAGGCCGGCAGCCAGAACGCGCCCCTGGGCCGGGCGGTGATCGGGGGCCTGCTGATGGCCACCTTCGTCACCCTGTTCATCGTGCCGGTGTTCTACAGCCTCCTGCGGAAGCAGCCGCCCACGGCCCACCTGCTGGAGAGCCGGTTCCAGGAAGAGCAGCAAGGGAGTGAAGCATGAGCGAGCGTCCGGAATCCCCCGCCTTCAAGCGGGGCGGCATCATCACCCTCCTCTTGGCGGCCGGGGGCGTGGGGGCCCTCCTCGTGGCGCGGCAGTCCGGCGAGCACCGGGAGGCCCGCCAGCTCCAGGCCGCCGCGGCGGCGGGCCCGGCCGTCCACACGGCCCGCGTCACCCTGCGGGGCGGGGATCGGGGCCTGACGGTCCAGGGCGAGGCCCTGCCCTACGCCAGCACCACCCTCTACGCCAAGGTGAGCGGCTTCCTGCGGAGCATCCCCGTGGACAAGGGCAGCGCCGTGGCCAAGGGCGCGACCATCGCCGTGCTGGAGGCCCCGGAGACGGACCGGGACACCCAGGCCCTGCAGGCCGACGCCGACAACAAGCGCCGCAACGCCGACCGCGCGAAGGCCCTGGGCCACGATGGGCTGCTGAGCCCCCAGGCCGTGGAGCAGGCCGTGGCCGATGCCCATGTGGCCGAGGCGAAACTGGCCTCCCAGGCCACCCTCAAGGGCTACGAGGTGGTCCGTGCCCCCTTCGCCGGGGTGGTCACCCAGCGCTTCGTGGATCCCGGGGCCCTCATCCAGAACGGCGGCGCCACCAGCAGCGCCCAGCCCCTGGTCACCCTGGCCCAGGTGGACCGGCTGCGGGTGGACTTCTACCTCGACGCCTCCGCGGCCGGCGCCGCGAGGGTGGGCACGGAGCTGGAGGTGCGCTCCGCGGACCATCCGGACGCCGTCCGCACCCTCCGGCTGAGCCGCCTGAGCGGGGCCCTGGATCCCCGGACGCGCACCCTCCTGGCCGAGGCCGACCTGGACAACCGCGAGGGCGCCTTCCTGCCCGGGGGCTTCGTGCAGGTGACCCTGAAGGTGAAGGTGCCCGCGCGGCTGGCGATGCCGGAGGAGGCCCTGGTGCTCCGCCAGGGGCGGACTTTCGCCGCGGTACTCCAGGCCGATGGCCGGGTGCGCTTCCAGCCCGTGCAGGTCGGGGAGCCGGAGAACCAAGCGGTCCACGTGCTCGGGGGCCTGAAGGAGGGGGATTCGGTGGTGGTCAATCCCCCACCGGGCCTGAAGGACGGCGACCGGGTTCAGGCGACGGGCTCGCCCTCCTGACGGCGGGGCAGGAGGCCCACGGTGCCCGCCAGGCCCAGGGCCAGCAGGATGCGCAGGAAGAAGAGCTGCCGGCTGATGGCGTGGGCCTTGTCGTAGGCCACGCGGTCGGGGCTGTCCTTGGCCAGGGTCTCGATGGGCACGCCGATGCGGGCGCGGATGGCCCGCACCTTGGGGGTGACGACGGCGCTGCTGGCCAGGCACATGAGCAGGGCCACCAGCCAGGCGGCGCTCCAGAGGCGCAGGGGACCGATGAGGTCCTCCTTCAGCTCGGCCATCCAGCGGGCCCCCCAGCTGAGGCCGGCGAGGCCGAAGGCGCCCCAGGCCGACCAGTCCAGGCGGCCCACCACGAGGCCGGCGATCCGCCCCGCCACGTCCCGGCTGGGCAACTCCCGGAAGAGCAGGGGGGCCATGAGGGCCCCGAAACCCAGGGCCGCGCCCACCCACAGCAGGAGCAGGGCGGCGGAGAGGAGGTCGATGCGGCGGAGCGTGCGTTCGTTCATGCCTTCCCACTGAGGACTGGGGACTGAAGCCCGAGGACCGGCCTCACCACTCGTTGTACGGGATCCCGTTCTCGCCCTTCTCGGTGGAGCCGCTGCGCACCCGGAAGATGCCCACCTCGGCGTCCTGGTTGTCGGGATCCGGGGGTTCGTACTCGATCTGCCAGGTGTCCCGGGACTGGGTCATGGGGTCGTAGGGGATCTCCCGCAGGTAGCCGTACTCGCGGAGGGCGGCCAGGCTGGCGGGGTACTTCCCGCGGTCGGCCCGGTACTCCTCCAGGGCGTGGTTGATCTGGAAGATGTTCTCCTTGAGCACGGCCTCCCGGGCCACCTTGGTCTTGTGCCGGTAGCCCGCCAGGCCCACCGTGGCCAGGATGGCCAGGATGGTCATGACCGTGAGCAGCTCCAGGAGGGTGAAGCCGCGCTGTCGGGACGGGACGAGACGCATGGAACCACCTTACCGCAACGGATGCGGCGGGGCGGCCTGCCGGTTCCGGCCTTCGCCGCTAGACTGGGGTGATCTCCTTTCCCTCCCGCCCTCCTGCGAGGTTTCCCATGGCGGTTTCCCTGGGCCGAATCCTTCGCGCCGGGCTCATTCCGGCGCTGCTGCTGACCGGGATGGCCTGCAAGCGGCCGGAGACGGCCCTGCGCGAGCGCCCCGCCCAGCGGGTCGAACTGGTCCAGAAGGTGAAGGGCATGACGCCGGAGGAGGAACGCGCTCTGGTGGCCCGGATCTCCGTGGGGCTGGGCCTGCCGCCCGCGGCTGAGGTGCCCGCCGGGGGCTCCACCCGGGTGCTGCGCCTGACGCTCAAGGGGGGGCCGGACCCCGATGCCGCGCGGGGCCTCGGACGAACCTGGACCGTGTCGGTGGGGGAGGGCTTCGCCCTGGGCGCCTTCCTCGCCAGCGGGGCGCCCGCCTACACCTTCACCTCCTGGGAGGTGACGGCCATCGGGGGTGGGGTGGGGGCCATCCTCGGGGCGGCCTACGGCCCGGTCCGGTACCGGGAGAACCAGGCCCGGATGCAGCGGTTCGGCTACCTGCCCTGGGGGATCCTCGCAGAATGGGAAGTGCTGGACCGTCGCCCGGGCGGGGGGGAAGACGTGGCGGCCCATACCCGGCCGGCGAACCTGGATCCGCGGCCCTTCCTGCACCCGCTGCCGGCCGGCGCGCGCACGGAAGCCGATGTGCGCGCGGCCACCCTCGAGGCCACCGCCGAGGCGCTTCTCCGGAAAGTGAAGGGCGCGCCGGGGGCGGCCCGCTAGTCGCTCGTCATGATGAACAGCGGGCCCAGCTCGAAGATGTGGTGGTAGTGGGGCCGCAGGCGCTCGGCGCTGTAGTACTTCTCGACGTTCACCTGCTTCTTGCTGCTGGTCACCACGTCGATGGGGACGTTGTCGTAGCGCCCGTTGCGGAGCACCACCAGGCGGCCGTGGATGCCCTTGAGGAGGAGGTCCAGGGCCAGGTTCCCGTAGGCCATGGGCACGATGGAATCGATGGCGTCCGGATCGCCGCCCCGCACCAGGTAGCCCAGCTTCTGGTTGATGACGTTCACGGTGCGGCCCTGGTTGAAGGCGGGGCTGCGGGCCTGGAGCTCGGCGGAGACCAGGTCGCCGATGCCCCCCAGCTTGGCGTGGCCGAAGGCGTCCCGGGCCGGATCCGCGAAGACCATGTCCCCCCCGAAATGGGCGCCTTCCGACACGAGGACGATGGCGTACTTGCTGGGGTTCCGGCTGCGGTCCCGGGAGAGCAGCTCCGTCAGCCGGTCGATGTCGAAGGGCGACTCGGGGATGACGCAGCGGTTCGCGGCGCCGGCCATGGTGGGGAGCATGGCCGTGAAGCCCGCGTAGCGGCCGAAGACCTCCACCACGAGGAAGCGCTCGTGGGAGCCGGCGCTGGTGCGCAGCCGGTTGATCATCTCGATGGTGCGGGTGACGCAGGTGCTGAAGCCGATGCAGTAGTCCGTCCCCGGCACGTCGTTGTCCATGGTCTTGGGGATGGCCACCACCTTCACCCCCTCCCGGGAGAGGCGCACCGCCACGCTGAGGGTGTCGTCCCCGCCGATGGGGATGAGGTGGTCGATGCCCAGGAAGGCGAGGTTCTTGAGGACCTCCGGGATGAGGTCGTTCACCTCCTCGGCATAGGCGCCCTTCAGGTGGTCCGGCACGGCCTCCCGCTTCACGGACATGGGGTTGGTGCGGGAGCTGTGGAGGAAGGTCCCGCCGGTCCGGCCCGCGCGGTTCACCACCTCCTCCGTGAGGACCTGCACCCACTCGGCATTGTCCGCGCCGGGATCCCGCACCAGGTTCACCAGGCCCGCCCAGCCCCGGCGGATGCCCAGCACCCGGTAGCCCTCCCCCAGGGCCCGGATGGTCACGGCCCGGATGGCGGGGTTGAGGCCCGGCACGTCCCCGCCCCCCGTGAGGATCCCGATCACGCCCTTGGACGCTGTTCCCGTGGGCATGTCGCACCCCGAGGATCAACCTGGGGCCAAATCCCGTCCTTCGCCAGAAAAGCCTTTCACCGCCAAGACGCCAAGGCGCCAAGAACTGATTTTGCTTTTCTTGGCGCCCTTGGCGGCTTGGCGGTGATTTTCTCGTCTTTCGGCGGTGTCAGAGGACGCCGCGTTTCTTCTGGTCGAGCTCGATGGAGTCGTACAGGGCCTGGAAGTTGCCCTCGCCGAAGCCCCTGTTCCCCCGCCGCTGGATGATCTCGAAGAACAGCGGCCCGATCTGGTCCTCGGTGAAGATCTGGAGCAGGTAGCCGCTGGCGTCGCCATCGATCTGGATGCCCAGTTCCTGGGCCTCGGCCAGGCTCTCCGTCACGGTGTAGCCGCTCTTCGCGATGCGGCCGGGCAGCAGCTCGTAGTAGGTGTCGGGCACCCGGAGGAACTTGAAGCCCTGGGCCTGGAGGGTCCGCAGCGTGTGGAAGATGTCGTTGGTGGACATGGCGATGTGCTGGACGCCCTGGCCCTTGTGCCGGGTGACGTACTCCTGGACCTGGCTCTTCTCGTCCGTGGGCTGGTTGATGGGGATGATCACCTGGTTGCTGGCGCTCTGCACCACCTTGGAGTCGAGGCCGGTGCCCAGGGCGCCGCGGATGTGGAACTCCCGGGTGACCCCGAAGCCGTACACGTTCTCGTAGAAGGCCACGAGGGGATCCATCTCGGCGGGGCCGACATTGTTGGTGAGGTGGTCCACGCGCACCAGGCCCGGGTCGCAGAGGGCCGGGGCGGAATCGGGCGACAACCCGGGCCAGAAGGCGGTCGGCTCGCCCTTCCGCTCCACGAGGAAGTTCCAGACGTCGCCCACGCCCTGGATGGCCGCGAAGTGCACGGTGCCCGTGCCGAGGGTGTGGGTTTCCGCCGCCAGGCGCAGGGTGGCGCCGCGCTTGACCGCCTCGGCCAGGGCCGCGTCCAGGTCGTCCACGAGGAAGGCGAGGGCGCAGACGCCCTCGCCGTGGGCCTGGAAGTAGCGGCCGGCCGGGTGGGAGGCGTCTGTCTCGAAGATCAGGATGTCCATGCGCTGCTGGCGCAGGTGGACCATGCGGCCCCAGGGGGCGGTGCCGCTGGCGACCCTGGCGAAGCCCAGCCGGCGGTAGAGGCCCTCCAGCCGCTCAATGGAGCCCGTCATCTGGAAGTGGTCGATGCGGGAGAGGCCGAGGGGATTGGTGGCCTGCTTCTGGTTCGAGGGGGAAGTGAGGGCGAAACTGGGCGTGGACATGGCTACCTCGTCGAGATCGATATCCCAGTCTGGTGCCGGGTCGGAGTGACGGGGGTCACACAGTAGATGATTACTCTAGTGTAATCAATAGCTTGAACACCAACGAGTCGGGTATGGACCAGCCAGAAAAACGGGCCCGCATGGCGGGCCCGTAATCATCTGCGCGGATCGGGATCAGCTCAGGCTGGTGGCGATCACCTTCTCCTTGCTGAAGAACTCGAGGATGTCGCCCTCCTTCAGCTCGTCGAAGTTCTCGATGGCGATGCCGCAGTCCAGGCCGTTCTTGACCTCCGCCACGTCGTCCTTGAAGCGCTTGAGGCTCTTCAGGGCGCCCTCGAAGATGCTTTCGCCGCCCCGCTTCACGCGGACCTTGTAGGCCTTCTGGACCTTGCCCTCGGTGACGAAACAGCCGGCGATGACAGCCTTGTTGATCTTGAAGAGCTGCCGGACCTCGGCCTCGCCGTGGATGGTCTCCTTGTCCGTGGCGTCCAGGAGGCCGACCATGGCCTGCTCGATCTCCTCGGTCACCTTGTAGATGATCTCGTGGAAGCGCAGGTCCACGCCCTCCTCGCGGGCGAGCTCCTCGGCCTTCTTCTCGGCCTTGGAGTGGAAGCCGATGATGGTGGCCTTGGAGGCCGCCGCCAGCAGCACGTCGTTCTCGGTGACGGTGCCCGCGGCGCTGTGGATGATGCGCACGCGCACCTTCTCGGTGCTGAGCTTGTCCAGCTGGCCCACGAGGGATTCCACGGAGCCCTGGTTGTCCGCCTTGATGATGAGGGGCAGTTCCTTGACCTGGCCGTCCTTGAGGGTGGTGAACAGGTTCTCGAGGGTGACGCGCTGCCGGAGCTGGGCGGACTGCCGCGCCTTCTCCTGGCGGAAGGTGACGATGCTGCGGGCCTTGCCCTCGTCCTCCACCACCTGGAAGTTGTCGCCGCTGCTGGGCACCTCCTCGAAGCCGAGGATCTGCACGGCGCTGGAGGGGCCCACCTCGGTGACGCGCTGGCCCAGGTCGTTGAACATGGCGCGGACGCGGCCCATGGTGGCGCCGGCCACGAAGATGTCGCCGGCCTTCAGGGTGCCGCGCTGGACCAGCACGGTGGCCACGGCGCCGCGGCCCCGGTCGAGGCGGGCCTCGACGATGGACCCGGCGGCGGGGCAGTCGTAGACGGCCTTCAGTTCCTTCAGGTCGGCCACCAGGAGCAGCGTCTCCAGCAGTTCGTCGAGGCCCTGGCGGGTCTTGGCGCTGACGAGGACGGCGGGGACATCGCCGCCGTAGGCCTCGGTCTGGACGTTGTGCTGGAGCAGGCCCTGCTGGACCTTGTCAGGATTGGCGCCGGGTTTGTCGATCTTGTTGACGGCCACGACGATCGGCACCTCGGCGGCCTTGGCGTGGTTGATGGACTCCACGGTCTGCGGCATGACCCCGTCGTCGGCGGCCACCACCAGGACGGCGATGTCCGTGACCTTGGCACCACGGGCGCGCATCTTCGTGAAGGCCTCGTGGCCCGGGGTGTCGAGGAAGACCACCTGGCGCATCTCGCCGGTGTTGGGATCCTTCACGTCCACATGGTAGGCGCCCACGTGCTGGGTGATGCCGCCGGCCTCGCCCGCCGCCACCTTGGTCTTGCGGATGGCGTCCAGCAGCGAGGTCTTGCCGTGGTCCACATGGCCCATGATGGTGACCACCGGGGGCCGGGGCTTCTGCTCGCCCTGCACGTCCGCGGATTCCTCCGCGGAGATCTGCACGTCCTCCTCGAAGGACACGATGTCGGCCAGGAACCCGAACTCGCGGGCGATCTCCTTGGCCATCTCGGTGTCGAGGGGCTGGTTGATGGTGGCGAAGACGCCGCGGTGGAGCAGCTTGGCGACCACGTCCTTGGCGGGGCGGTTGCACTTCTCGGCCAACTCCTTCACCGTCACGCCCTCGGACAGCATCACGATGCCGATCTCGTCCTGGACGTACTCCGTGGCCACCTGCTGGGCGCGGGAGCGCGGCTGACGGAGCTTGAGCTCCATCTCATGCTCTTCGCGGATCTGCTCCTTGGTCTTCTTCTTGCCGTGCTGGGCGCCACGTCCGGGGCCCTTCTGGCTGTTGGGATCGATGGGGCCCGCGGCGG
>JAJYBX010000031.1 GCA_021778785.1 Acidobacteriota bacterium | reverse complement strand
CAGGCGGGCGCGAAGGCTCTCGTCCGTACCAGCCAGGATGGCGGCGGCCAGGAGGGCGGCGTTGATGGCCCCGGCCTTGCCGATGGCGAGGGTGCCCACGGGGATGCCCGCGGGCATCTGCACGATGGAGAGCAGGGAGTCCATGCCGTTCAGGGCCTTGCTCTGCACGGGCACGCCCAGCACGGGCAGGGCGGTCTTGGCGGCGGCCATGCCCGGCAGGTGGGCGGCCCCGCCCGCGCCAGCGATGATCACGCGCAGACCGCGACCTTCCGCCTTCTCACAGTATTTGAACAGCTTGTCCGGCGTGCGGTGGGCGCTCACCACCTCGGACTCGAAGGGGATGCCCAGTTCCTTCAGCGTCTCCGCCGCATGCTCCATGGTCTCCCAGTCCGAGCGGCTGCCCATGATGAGGCCCACCAGCGGTCGATCCAGCATGGGTCATCCCTCCAGAAGAACGGTCGAACGGGCCAGCAAACAGGAGTCTGAGCCAGCGAAGTCGGCGAAGAAGATGAGGCCCACCAGCGGTCGATCCAGCATGGGTCATCCCTCCAGAAGAACGGTCGAACGGGCCAGCAAACAGGAGTCTGAGCCAGCGAAGTCGGCGAAGAAGATGAGGCCCACCAGCGGTCGATCCAGCATGTGTCACCTCTCCGGGATGTCGGACGATGCCTCGAGGATACCCGGTCATGATGGACCCATGACGAGCGTGATCGTGGTGGGTGGCGGGGCGGCGGGGCTGGTGGCGGCCTGGCGGGCGGCGTCCCTGGGCCACCGGGTGACCCTGCTGGAAGCCAATGGGCGGCTGGGGGTGAAGCTCCGCATCAGCGGCGGGGGGAAGTGCAACATCACGCACGACGGGCCGCCGAAGGCCCTGCTCGCGGCCTTCACGAAAGACCAGGCCCGGTTCCTCCGCGCTTCGCTCCACGCCTTCGGCAGTGAGGCCGTGCTGGATCTCCTGCGGCGGGAGGGGGTGGCGACCTACGTCCGCGACAACGGCCGGGTGTTCCCCCTGGATCGCCCGGGCAGTGCCTCTGCCGTGGTGGCGGCCTTCGAGACACTGGTGCACCGGGCAGGCGTGGACGTGCGCACGGGAGCCCGGGTGACGGGCCTCCTGGGAGGTGCGCCACGGATCGAGGGCGTGCGCCTGGAGCGGGAAGACGTGACCGCGGGGGGGGTGATCCTGGCCACCGGCGGTGCCAGCTATCCCGAGACCGGCACCCGGGGCGAAGTCCTGGACTGGCTGAAGGCCCTGGGTGTCCCCGTGCGTCCCTGGTTCCCGGCCCTGGCGCCCATCCCCCTGGAGATCCCGAGGCCCGCCTGGGAGGGGGTCGCCCTGAGGGACGGCGAGCTGCGGCTGTCGGCCGGGCCGGAAGGACGACGCCTCGCCGCCTTCCGGGGCGATGCGCTCTTCACGAAGACCGGCATCAGCGGCCCCGCGGCCCTGGAGCTGAGCCAAGCCGCAGAGCGGGCCCGACGGGGCGGTCCGGCCTGGCTGACCTACGCGGCGGTGGTGGACCCCCCCGAGACCGTGGACACGGCGCTGCAGGCCGAGGCCCGGGCGAACCCGCGCCTGCTGGCCGGGACCTGGCTGGGCCGTCACCTGCCCGAGCGGCTGGTGGATCCCCTGCTGGCGGAAGCAGGCCTGCCGCGGGATCTCAGGTTGAAGGATCTCCCCAAAGAGGCGCGACGGACCCTGGTGGCGCTGGTCACGGCCCTGCCCCTGGGGGCGCCGCGTCCCGTGCCCCTGGCGCGGGGGGAGGTGGCGGCGGGCGGCGTGGCGCTGTCGGCGGTGGATCCGCACACCATGGCCCTGCGGGGCTGGGAGAACCTGCGGGTCTGCGGCGAGCTGCTCGATCTCGATGGGCCTGTGGGCGGCTACAACCTGCAGGCGGCCTTCAGCACGGGTTTCGCGGCGGGCTCGCTCGGCTGACGGACGCTCAGATCCGCCCGGCGAGGTCGATCACCAGGTCGCAGAGGCGGGCCGCATAGCCGGTCTCGTTGTCGTGCCACCCGAAGACCTTCACGAAGCGGGGGCCCAGGGCCATGGTCAGGTCCAGGTCCATCACCACGCTCTCGGCCCGGCCCGTGAAGTCACTGCTCACGGCGTGGGGTTCGGCGAGGCCCACGAGGTCCTTCCAGGCCCCCCCGGCGGCGTCCTGGAAGGCTCGACGGATCCCCGCCACGTCCGCATCCCGCCGGAGGGTCGCCACCACGTCCACCAGGTTCACGTTGAGGGTGGGCACCCGGAGGGCCACGCCGCCGAAGCCCTCGGGGAGGGTGGGCATGACCCGGTGCAGCGCCCCGAAGGCGCTGGAGGTGGTGGGGATGATGCTCATGAAGGCGGCCCGGGCCCGGCGCAGGTCCTTGTGGGGCAGGTCCAGCAGGCGCTGGTCGTTGGTCACCACGTGGACGGTGCTCATGCCCGCGTGGTCGAGGCCGAAGGCCTGGTCCAGGATCCGCAGCATGGGGGCGGTGGCGTGGGCCGTGCAGCTGGCATTGGAGATGACCCGGTGGCGGGCCAGATCAAGCTCCGCGCCATTCACCGGGGCGATCACCGTGAGGTCCGCGTCCGGGCTGGGGGCGCTGATGACGACGTGCGTGACGGCGCCCTTCAGGTGGCGGGCGGCGTCAGCCCGTCGCGTGAAGCGGCCGCTGGCCTCCACCACCAGGCTGGCGCATTCGGGGAACGGGATCTCCGAAGGGTCCGGGGCGTGGAAGAGGGGCACCTTCCGGCCGCCGAGGCGGAGGAAATCCTGGCCGCCCTCCCGAAGGCCCTCGATGGGCAGATCAGGCTGGCCATGCACCGAGTCGTAGCGGAGCAGGTGCACCACCTGATCCAGGGGCGCGGGGTCGTTGAGGGCGCAGAGCAGGTCCGGGCGCCGTTCGGCGAGGATGCGGACGGCGAGGCGGCCGATGCGGCCCAGGCCGTTGAGGGCGAGGGTCTTCATCGGCTAGACCCGCTCCAGGACGTGCAGGCAGAGGTCCTTCAACCGGGCCGCGTAGCCGAACTCGTTGTCGTACCAGGCGAAGACCTTGACCATGCGGGGGCCGAGGAGCTTGGTGAGGAAGGGGTCGTAGAGGGCGCTGGCGGCGTTGCCCACCAGGTCCACGCTCACCAGTTCGGCGTCGAGCACCTCCAGGTAGGGCGCCAGGGGGCCCTGGTCGGCGGCCGTGCGGAAGGCTGCGTGGATCGCCTCGCGGGTCGCGTCGGACTTCAGGGTGGCCGTGAGATCCACGATGCTGACGTCCGGCGTGGGGACGCGCACGGCGAGACCGTCCAGGCGGCCCTTGAGGTGGGGCAGCACCAGCCCGATGGCCCTGGGCGCGCCGCTGCTGGTGGGGATCATGCTGAGGGCCGCGGCCCGGGCCCGGCGCAGATCCTTGTGGGGCAGGTCGAGGATGCGCTGGTCGTTGGTGTAGCTGTGCACGGTGGTCATGAAGCCGTGGTCCAGGCCGAAGGCGTCATCCAGGACCTTCACCACCGGGGCCAGGCAGTTGGTGGTGCAGCTGGCGTTGGAGATGACGCGATCCTTCGCCAGGTCGAGGGCGCCCTCGTTCACCCCCATGACCACCGTGCGATCGGCGTCCTCCGCGGGGGCGCTGATGAGCACGTGGCCCACGCCGTTCTGCAGGTGGGCGGCGGCCTGGGCCCGCCGGGTGAAGCGGCCCGTGCACTCCAGCACCACCTGGGCGCCGAGGCTGCCGAAGGGGATCAGCTGCGGATCCTTCTCGGCGTAGACGCGGATGCGGTGGCCGTCCAGGACCAGGAAACCGCCGTCGGAGGCCACGGGGAAGTCGGCCGGACCGTGGACGGAGTCGTACTTCATCAGGTGGGCCAGGGTGGCGGCGTCCGTGAGGTCGTTGACGGCCACCACCTGGACGTGGGGGGCCTTCATCAGGTGCCGCAGCGCCAGACGGCCGATGCGGCCCAGCCCGTTGATGGCCACCTTCTTCATGCCTGCCTCCGGAATCCTGTTGTATCGGTTCCGGACCGGTCCTGTCGAAGGAAATCGCGGCGCTTCCGACGGAATGGAAAAGCCCGGCCAGGCCGGGCTTCAAGGCGGTTCGGACGGAGGCTGGCGGCGGGACGGCCCTAGCTGGCCAGGCTGACGCGCCGGAGCCGGCTGGGAGGGGCCTCCAGCTTCTTCGACAGAGTGTTGCGGTGGATGCCCAGTTCCCGGGCGGCCGCGCTGTGGTTGCCCTCGTGGGTGGCGAGCACCTCCTGGATGAACAGCCGCTCGAACTCACGGCAGGCCATCTCCAGCGGCACGCCGCCACGCACCATCTCGGCCACGAGACTTCGCAGCTTCTCGCGCATTCGGTTCTCTCCAACAACGAATCGGGAGATCGAAGGTAGCACTCCGGTGACGCCGTGCAAAGCCCTGTGACATGATGAAAAGGCAGGCCCGCTCTGTGGAAAACTGTGTGGAATGCCTGTGGACGTGAGGTGGGCCGTGACACGCAAAACCAAACTCGTGATGACCTTGGGTCCCGCGATGCTCCAGGGCGACCGCCTGCGGGAAGCGCTGCGGGAGGCCGATGCGGTCCGCCTGAACGCCAGCCATGGCGACCCCGAGACCCGGGCGGAGAACCTCCGGCGCGTGCGTGAGCTGGCCCTCGAACTCGGACGGGCCATTCCCGTCTTCCTCGACCTGCAGGGGCCCAAGTGGCGCATCGGCGAACTGGCCGAGCCCGTGGATCTCGCCGAGGGGAGCCAGGGCGTCTTCTACCGGGCGGGGGGATCCGCGCCGACGGGCCTGGCCTGGGCCGCGCCCCTGCCGCATCCCGAGCTGTTCGATGGCGCGGAGGTGGGGCAGCACTGGCTGCTGGATGACGCGGCCCTGGAGGTGGAGATCACCGCCGTCACACCGGACGCCTTGCGGGCCAAGGTGCTGGTGGGCGGGCCGCTGAAGGGCCGCAAGGGCGTCCATCCCATCGGCATGTCCCTGAACATGGATCCCCTCACGGAGAAGGACCACGTCGACATCCGCTGGGGTGTGGAGCACCAGGTGGACCTCTTCGCCCAGAGCTTCGTCCGCCGAGCCTCGGACATCCAGCAGCTCCAGGCCATCATCCAGCACCTGGGCGGGACGCAGCCGGTCATCGCCAAGATCGAGCATCCGGCGGCCCTGGCCTACCTGGACGAGATCCTCGATGTGTCCTGGGGGGTCATGGTGGCCCGGGGCGACCTGGGCGTGGAGCTGGGCGTGGAGCGGGTCCCCGGCCTCCAGAAGCAGATCATCAAGGCCGCGCGCCGGGCCCTCAAGCCCGTGATCACCGCCACCCAGATGCTGGAGAGCATGATCGAACACCCCCAGCCCACCCGCGCCGAGGCCAGCGACGTGGCCAACGCCATCTGGGACGGGACCGATGCGGTGATGCTCAGCGCGGAGAGCGCCACGGGGAAGTACCCCGTGGAGGCAGTGCAGTGGCTGGCCCGCATCGCCACGGAGGCCGATGCCAACATCAAGCAGCGGGCCAAGACGCTGCCCGAGGAGTTCGCCGAGAAGGTGCTGGCCCGCACGGACATCTCCGTGGCCTTCGCCGCCTGCCGCACGGCGGACGAGATCAACGCCCGCTGGATCGTGGCGTTCACCGAAGGGGGCGGCACCGCCCGCATGGTGAGCCGCCTGGCGGGCCGGACGCCGGTCCTGGGGGCCACCGTGGATGAGACCACGGCCCGGCGCATGGGCCTGCTCCGGGGGGTCACGTCCATGCTCATCCCCCGGGTCAGCAGCACGGACGAGATGGTGGAGGTGGTCCGGGAGCTCCTCCAGGCCAAGCACGAACTCATGAGCCTCGACCGGGTGGTGATGACCATGGGCCTCCCCTTGTGGAAGAGCGGCACGACGAACACCATGAAGGTGATGACGTTCTAAAGGAGAGGTCGCCCATGATCCTGGACCGTCCCAAGCCCGGCGAATACGCCCCGTCCTACGCCCCCTACGTGGCCGCCGTCCCCGAGGGCGATGTGCTGGCCTTCCTCCAGGTCCAGATGGATGAAGTCAGCGCCCTCTTCGGTGGCCTGGACGAGACCCGGGCCGCCTTCCGCTATGCCCCGGGGAAGTGGACCCTCAAGGATCTGCTCCAGCACCTGATCGATGCGGAGCGGGTGTTCAGCTATCGCGCCATGCGCGTCGGCCGGGGGGATACCACGCCCCTCCCGGGCTACGAGGAGAATGCCTACGCGGCGGCGGCCCACGCCGACCGGCGCCCCCTGCCGGATCTCCTGGCCGAATGGCAGGCGGTCCGCGCCGCGAGCCTGGGGCTGTTCCGCGGCTTCCCGGATGCGGCCTGGGGCAACATCGGCAACGCCAATGGCGTGCCCGTCACGGCCCGCAGCTTCCCGTACTTCTGCGCGGGGCACACGGCCCACCACCTGGGGATCATCCAGGAACGCTACCTTCCGGCGATGAAGTAGGCTTCAGTCCCCGGTCAGTCCCCAATCCCCCAGGGCGGCCAGCAGCCGCTGGAGCTGCTCCGTCTCCGTGGTGTGGAAGCGGCTGACCAGCTTCCAGCCCTGGGCCACCTTCTGGTAGCGGTGCAGCCAGAGGAAGGGCCCCTCCCAGGGGGCTTCGAAGCCGCTGCGGGTCTTCACGAGGAAGGCCACGGTGGTCCAGGGGCCGCGGGAGAGGAAGCGCCGCCCCAGTTCCTGGAGGCCCGCCTCCTCGTCGGATTCGAGCACCAGATCGTCGAGATCGGAAATGAGCATGGGAACGCCTCTCCTGTTCGAATCATCCTAGGCCGGGGAGGGGTTCCGTGGAAAAGCTCATGGGTTTCGTGGGCGCCACCCTGGGCAGCATGGTGGGGTGGTGGCTGGGCATGTTCGCGGGCCTCGGGACCGCCGTGGTGCTGAGCGTGGTGGGAACCGGCTTCGGAATCTGGGCCGGACGCTGGGTGCTCGAGCGCTGGCTGGAGTGACCTAGCTATGGTTCGATGGAACCCATGCGGATCGAATGCATCGCCATCGGGACCGAACTGCTCACCACCCGGCGCCTGGACACCAACTCGGTGTGGCTGGCGGAGCGGCTGGCGGAGCTGGGGCTTGGCCTGAGCCTGAAGACCGCCGTGGGCGACAGCCGGGAGGACCTGGCGGAGGTCTTCCGTGCGGCGCTGGACCGCTCTGACCTCATCCTCACCACGGGCGGGCTGGGGCCCACCTTCGACGACTTCACCAAGGAAGTGTTCGCGGAACTCCTCGGAGTGCCCCTGCGGGAGGATGCCCCGAGTCGCGCGGACATCCTGGCCTTCTACGAGGCCCGGAAGCGGGTGCCGCCGCCGGCGAACTTCAAGCAGGCCCTCATCCCCGCAGGCGCGGAGGCGCTGAGGAACCAGGTGGGCACCGCCCCGGGCGTCTTCTGGGAGGACCCCCCTGGGCATCCGGGCACCCGCATCCTCATGTTCCCGGGCGTCCCCCGGGAGATGAAGCGCATGTGGGAGGAACATGCCCTGCCGCGCCTCCGGGCCCAGGGGGGCCGACCGGTCCACACGCTCCGCATGGTGGTGGGCGGCGTGCCGGAGAGCACCCTGGACCAGCGGACCCAGGAGCTCCGGGAGCGGCATGGGCAGCTCGAATGGACCATCCTGGCGAGCCTCACCCAGGTGGAGCTGCTGGCCCGCGGGGACGACCCGGCGGCCCTCGATCGGGCCCGGGCGGACTTCGAGCCCCTGCTCGGGGCGGACCTGGCCTGCGTGGGCCAGGGCAACCTGGAGGAGGCGGTGCTGGACCGCCTGAAGGCCCGGGGCGAGACCCTGGCCGTGGCCGAAAGCATGACGGGCGGCCTGCTGGCGTCCCGGCTCACCGCCGTCCCCGGCGCCAGCGCGGCCTTCCTGGGTGGCGCGACGGTGTACAGCGCCCAGGCCAAGCGGGCGCTGCTGGGGTTGGACGGGCCCCTCCTGGCCACCGAAGGGACCGTGTCCGAGGCCACCAGCCGGCGGCTGGCGGAGGCGGTGCAGGGGAGGCTGGGCGCCACGTGGGGATTGGCCGTCACGGGCAATGCGGGACCCGGCGCGGAGGGCGATGCGCCCGTGGGCACCGTCCATCTCGCCCTCGCCGGCCCTGGCGGAACGGAAACGCACACCTTCCAGGTGCCGGGGGACCGCAACGAGGTGCAGCTCCGCAGCGCGGCCCGGGCCCTGGACCTGCTGCGGCGCGCAGTGGAGGCGCGGAGCCGCTGATACACTGGCGCCATGTCCTCCACCGATCCGACATCCCTGGTCCTCGGGTGCCTCGCGGCCTTCGCCTGCGGCAGCATCCCCTTCGGCCTCCTGCTGGTGAAGCTGGCCGGGAAGGGGGATGTGCGCGCCCACGGCAGCGGCAACATCGGCGCCACCAACGTGAGCCGGGTGGGCGGCAAGGGCCTCGGGATCATCACCCTGCTGCTGGACATCGCCAAGGGCTTCCTGCCGGTTTATCTCGCCAGGCAGGCCGATTTCCCCGTGGACATGCAGGCTGCCATTGCCCTCTGCGCCACGGCGGGCCATGTGTTCACGCCCTGGCTGAAATTCCGGGGCGGGAAGGGCGTCGCCACGGCCCTGGGGGCGGCCCTGGCCTACCGGGCCATGGCCGTGCTGCCCAGCCTCGGCCTCTTCCTCCTCCTGGTGGCCCTCACGCGGTACGTGAGCCTGGGGAGCATCGTCGGCGCCCTGGCGCTGCCGGTCTCCATGGGCTGGGTGCGGGAGACGGTGCACAGGGCGGATCTGTTCGGCATCCAGGTCCAGGCTGGGATCCGCGAGCAGGATCCCTGGCAGGCCGTCTTCCTGTGGGTGCTCATCGCGCTGCTGGTGGTGGCCAAGCACCAGGAGAACATCGCCCGGCTGTTGAAGGGCACCGAATCGCCCCTCTGGGGCGCGAAGAAGGGGGAGGGCCCCCATGTCTAGCCGACCGGACATCGGCATCTTCGGCTCCGGTGCCTGGGGCACGGCCCTGGCCATCACCTGGGCCCGCGCCGGGGCGGAGGTGGTCCTCTGGAGCGGCTTCCCTGAGGAGGTGGCCCTGCTCTCCGCGGGCCGCTGCCACCCGCGCCTGAAGGACGCCCCCTTTCCCGATTCCCTGCGCCTGACGGGCGATGCCGCCGAGGCCTTCTCGGCGCCGCTCTGGATTTCCGCCATGCCCACCCAGGCCACGCCCGACGCCTGGCGGAAACTGCGGAAGGAGGCGCCGGCGCCGCCGGAGCTGGTGATCCATGTGAGCAAGGGCATCCTCCAGAGCACCCACCAGACGCTGACGCAGGCCCTCACGGGGGTGCTGGACGTGCCGGTGGGCGCGCTGTCGGGACCCACCTTCGCGGACGAAGTGGCCCGCGGGGTGCCCTCGGCCATCGTGCTCGCCCTGCCACCCTCCGTGCCCGACGCACGGGCCCAGGCCCTCCAGGCCCAGCTCGCCTCGGATCGCCTCCGCATCTACCTCAGCCGCGACGTAGTGGGCACCGAGCTCTGCGGCGCCCTCAAGAACGTGCTGGCCATCGCCGCGGGCCTGGTGGACGGCCTGAAGCTGGGCTACAACGCCCGGGCCGCCCTCATCACCCGCGGCCTGGCCGAGATGGCCCGCCTCGTGGAGGCCCTGGGCGGGCAGCCGGCCACGGTCATGGGCCTCGCCGGCATGGGCGACCTGCTGCTCACGGCCACGGGCCCCCAGAGCCGCAACCGCACCTTCGGGGAGCTGGTGGGGAAGGGGCAAACGGTGGAGGCCGCCCGGGACGCCCTGGGCGGACAGATCATCGAGGGCATGTTCACCACCCAGGCGGCCTTGGCCCTGGCGGCTGAAGTCGGCGTGGAACTGCCCATTGCCACCGAGGTGCAGCGCCTGCTGAACGGCGAGTCCCCGAAGGAGGCCGTCCGGCGCCTCATGACCCGGGAACTGAAATCGGAGTAGCCGAGGAGTCTGCCATGACCCAGCCCTTCCGTTTCCGAGTGGACCAGCACGGCCCCGCGGGGTCGCCCGTCCGCGAGCCGTTCACGCCCCAGGAGCCGAAACCGGGATGGGTGCGCATCGCCCTCCGGGCCATGGCCCTGAACCACCTGGACCTCTGGACCACCGGGGGCATCCCTGGATTCCCGCTGCCGCTGCCCCTCACGCCGGGGAGCGACGGCGCGGGCGTGTTCGACGCCGTGGGCGAGGGCACGGCCCTGCCGCCGGGGGTGGAGCCGGGGGGCAGCGTGATGATCGCGCCGGGCCTCAGCTGCGGGCTCTGTCCCGCCTGCCTCCGGGGCGACGACATGCTCTGCGGGAGCTACGGCATCCTGGGCAGCGCGGCGGACGGCACGGCGGCCACCCATGTGCTGGTGCCCGCGGCGAACCTGCTGCCCATCCCCGGCAACTGGAGCTTCGAGCAGGCCGCGGCCTTCCCGCTGGTGTTCCTCACAGCCTGGG
>JAJYBX010000030.1 GCA_021778785.1 Acidobacteriota bacterium | reverse complement strand
CGTGCAGGTTGGGGCAGCGGGCCTCCTCGCAGACCGTCACCAGCCGCTGTTCCCGGATCAGGCTCTCCACCTCGGCCACCACCTCGGGAGCGGGCACGCGGATCTTCAGCCAGTCGGGTCGGGGGCCGGGGAGGACGGGGGGACGCGCCATAGCCTTCCATTGTGGCTGAAACGGCACCTCGGGGGCCGGGACGGTTAGAATGGAGCCATGACCGACACCCCGCAGGAATTGCCCGAAACCTCCGCCGAGGGGGTGCCCGCCGCGGAGGCTCCGCGGACCTTCGAGCCCCCCAAGGGCTTCGAGACCAAGTTCAAGGACCTGCCCCTGCACCTGGCGGCCTTCGACGGGCCCCTGGACCTGCTGCTCCACCTCATCCGCGAGCAGAAGCTGGAGATCCTGGACCTGCCCATGGCCGAGGTGACCCGGCAGTACATGGACTACCTGAAGCTGATGGAGGAGCTGAACCTGGAGATCGCCGCGGAATTCGTGGCCATGGCCGCCCAGCTGCTCCAGATCAAGTCGCGGCTCATGCTGCCCCGTCCGCCGGCGGAGACGGGGGAGGAGGATCCCCGCGAGGAGCTGGTGCAGCGGCTGCTGGACTACCAGCAGGTCAAGGCCGCGGCCCAGGTGCTCTCCGAGCGCGAGTCCGACTGGCAGAAGATCGCCTTCGCCCCGGGCCTGGACCTGGAGGATCACCGGCGGGTGGAGGACGAGCCCATCCGGGCCACCCTGTTCGACCTGCTGGGCGCCTACCGCGAGGCCCTGAAGCGCCTGATGCCCCCGCCGCCCGTGGAGGTGCGCACCCAGCCCAAGACGCTGGAGCAGCGGGTGGTGGAAGTGCTGACCGAGCTCCAGGACGGCCTCTGGAAACCCTTCCAGGGCCTGTTGGGCCGGATCCGCACCCGGGAGGAGCTGGTGCTGACGTTCCTGGCCCTGCTGGAGCTCGTCCGCACGGGCCGCATCGCCCTGGTGCAGGGCGAAGTCTTCGGCGAGATCCGCGTGAAGGCCGCCGAGGCGGCCTGACCTTCCGGGAGCGACCATGCCGGCCCTCAGCCCCGATGACCGCCTCCAGTTCCAGCGGGCCTGGCTCCTCACCCGCCTTGTGGCCTGGGCCCTCTGCTTCGGGGCCCCCGCGGTCTATGCCCTCGTGTTCGCCCTGACGGTCCTGAAGGGGCCATGGGCTGTGGCGCTCCGGCTGGGGATCCCCTGGACCCACCCCGCGGTCCTGGGGACGGTCTTCCTGTCCGTGGGCACCCTGGGGGCCGCGTTCCTGCTGGGTCCGCTGTTCATGAACCAGCTGCGGCGGGAGCCCAGCCTGCCCCGGGCCGTGGCGGTCTCCCGGCAGGGCACGGTGGTGTCCTGCGCCCTGCTGGAATCCGTGGCCATCTTCGGGCTGGTGGCAGGGGTGCTGGCGGGACCCGGCGCCGCCCCCCTGGCCCTCCTGCTTTTCCTGGTGCCGCCCGCCGGATACCTCATCCTGGTACCGGGTCCGCAGGCCTGGCTGGCGGTCCTGGAGGAAGGACATCGTGCCTGACGCGCAGGGAGCGTTGCGGGGGGCCCACCGGAAGGCCTGGGGCGCGGGATTGGCGGCCTGCCTGGCCGCGCCCCTGCTGGTCCTGGCTCTGGTCGCCGGCGGAGTCCTGGCGCCCGGGGGGAACCCCGTGGAAGGCCTCTATCAGCAGCTGGGCTATACCTTCACCGGCCTGGTGTTCCTGTCGGCGGCCTGGGCGGCCTGGCACCGGGGGCGGATCCTGAAGACCTTCGGAGGCCTGCCTGCCGCCCAGCGCCCGGGGTTCCTCCGGCGGGAGGCCCTGCGCTTCGCGGCCCTCGCCGCCACCAGCGCCCTGTGGGGCGCCCTCTACTGGCGGATGGTGGGGTGGCAGGCCCTCCGCCACGCCCTGACCTTCCTGCTCCTCACGCCGGTGATGTTCCTCTGTTTCATGCCGGGCCTGCAGGTCTGGGCCCGGGCTCAGAAGGAGGTTCCATGAGCACCCCGCATCTCGCGCCTGAACTCGTGCGGCTTCTGGTGGCCCAGGCCCGGGAGCGCCGGCGTCCGCTCACGGCATCCGAGCTGGGGGAGGCCGTCGGGCATCCGCCCCACGCGCTGGGGGAGCCCCTGCAGGCCATCAGCCGCCACTGCGAACAGCTCAAGCTGCCCGACCTCGCGAGCCTGGTGTGCCGCGAGGAGAGCGGCGCGCCGGAACCCGGCTGGCGGCCCGAACTGCCGGCCGCTGAACGTCTGGTCAGCGCCTGGGAGGAGCAGGCCCGCCTCTGGGCCTTCCAGGAATGGCTGAAGTACGAGGAGGTCATCCTCCGCATCCAGCGTCTGGGTTGAGCACCTGGATGGCTGGTCTATCCTGTACGCCTGCCGAGGAGCGCCCATGATTGATCCGCAGACGCCGCCCTCCCCCGAGCCGGTTCCCTCCCCGGATGCGACCCAGCGGCTTCCGGCGGGCCTGCCCCAGGATCCGCGCAGCACGGTCAAGCTGGAGGCCCTCCCCTCGGTGGCCACGGACCCGGGTCTGACTCCCAGGCCGGCCCTTCCGCCGGCCACGGAGGATGCGCGGGGTTCGATGCTCCGGAAGGTCCTCGGCGGCTTCGCCCTCCTGGCGGTACTGGGTGGCGGGGCCTACCTGCTCTTCTTCCGGGAGGGGGCGGCTCCGGCGCCCGTTCCGAAGGCTTCCGCCGCGGAGGCGGTGCCCCCCGGCGTGCAGGCCTACCTGGATCAGGCCAAGGCCGGCGATGCCCACGCCATGCGGATGCTGGGCGTGATGTACTACTACGGCCTCAACGTGCCGCAGGACCGCGAGAAGGGGCTCCACTGGTACCGGCAGGCCGCCGAGAAGGGCAGCGATGCGGCCCGCGAGGAACTCGCCAAGCTGGAGGGCGCCGCGAAGTAGCGGCCCTTCAGAACGTGACCACCAGCTGCAGGCTGCCGCCCCAGAAGTGGTAGGTCGAGACCTTCTCGCCCCAGGTGGCCTCCGCCTTCACGGCCAGGGTGTCGCTCAGGGGCCAGTGCCCGGAGAGGCTCGCGAGGCGTTCCTGGGGCACCGAGCCCGCCAGGTAGGTGGTGATGGTGGTGGTCGTCGTCGTGGTCGTGGTCCCGCCCTGGCCGCGTCCGGACCGCCCGCCGTAACCGGTGCCGCCCATGGTCATGGTGGTGGAGCTCGAGGTCAGGCCGCCGCCGGAGGCCGTGCTCTCGATGATGCCCCGCCCCCAGGCCAGGCGC
This sequence comes from Acidobacteriota bacterium, assembly GCA_021778785.1. Lineage (GTDB taxonomy): Bacteria > Acidobacteriota > Holophagae > Holophagales > Holophagaceae > Geothrix. The sequence goes on along the minus strand of JAJYBX010000030.1, from coordinate 7,268 downwards.
AGGTTGTGCCACATGGCGAAGTCGTTCGCGCCGAGCCGCAGGTTCACGATGCAGCCCGTGTCCGAATCGCCGGTGGGCTCGTACTGGAGCCGCTGGACCCAGACCGCGGCGCTCCAGGACTGGCCCTGGTAGGCCGGGCCGGCCTGGAGGAGGCGGATCTCCTGGTCGTCCGAGAAGCGGCTGAGGGCCCCCGCCAGATCGAATTTCCACCCCGCGGCGATGTCCAGGTGGAAGTCCACGTCCACCCGGCCCTTCGGGAGGATGTCCGTGTTGGTGCCGCCGCTGAGGCCGAGGTACACCGACGAGGCCTTGCCCAGGAGCAGGTACTTCCCTGCGATGAAAAGCGTGCCCTTGCCCTCGGGGCGGTCGAATCCCACGGCAGCGAGCTGCCAGGGGCCGCCGACGACGGGATAGATGGTGCCTTCCAGGGTCCAGCCCTTCCACTGGCCGTAGCCATCCGAGAAGGACTGGCCGTAGCCCCCGATGGCCACGCGGGTGGTGGTGGTGAGCTTCGGCGGCTCGAGGTCGAAGGGGTCCTCCTGCGCGGAGAGGCACAGGGACGCCAGTACGAGGGGGGCGAGTCGCTTCAGCATCGGGGGCTCCGGATCATCGGATGGATTCCGTAAGGGTGTGGCCGATCAGCGCCCCCGGCCACCCTTTCCGCCGGTCTGGCCGAGCCGCTGGCCCGTGCCGGGCGTCTGCCCGCAGCTGCCGTCGCGCTTGCGCAGCTGGTCCCGGGACTGGAGCTGATCGCGGCTGCGGGTCTGCGTCTGCGCCTGATCGCGCGTCTGGTCCTGCGTCCGCGTGCGGTCCTGCGTACGGGCCTGGTCCTTCGACTGCGTCCGGGTCTGGTCCTTCTGTGCCGTCTGGGCCGAGAGGGCGAGGGTCGCGCCGAGGGCCGCGGCCAGCCAGATCGAGGTCTTCATGGGTGCCTCCTGGTGGGTGCGGAATCGTCCGCACACTCCGAGAGACGATCACCCGGCGAGGTGGGTTGAAGGAAATCCAAGCGACGTCAAGGTCAATGGATATGGGGCTCTTCGTGGGATTGAGACCGTCTCCACGTTTCGATGCGCGCGGCCGTGGCCCGCCCGGCCGCCTCGGCCAGCTCGGCCTCGGTGGCCTCCCGGACCCGGGTCACGCTGCCGAAGGTTTGGAGGAGCTTCCTGGCGGTGGCGGGGCCGATGCCCGGGATCTGCGTGAGCTCCGTCTGGAGCGTGCGCTTGGCCCGCAGGGCGCGGTGGTAGGTGATGGCGAAGCGGTGGGCCTCGTCGCGGAGGCGCTGGAGCAGCTGGAGCACGGGCGAGGACTTGGGGATGCGCAGGGGCTCGCTCGATCCCGGCCGGAAGACCAGCTCCTCCTTCTTGGCCAGGGAGCCCAGTTCCAGCTGCTCCAGGCCCAGCTCCTTCAGCGCCGACTCCGCCGCGTGCAACTGGCCCAGGCCGCCGTCGATGAGCACCAGGTCCGGGAAGGGCTGTCCTTCGTCTCTCATGCGCTTGTAGCGGCGCGTGACGGCCTCGAACATGTTCGCGAAGTCGTCGTTCTGCTCGTTGGTCATCTTGAAGCGGCGGTAGCGGGCCTTGTCCGGCGAGCCCCCGCTGAACACCACGCAGCTGGCCACCACCTCGCGGCCCTGTCCGTGGCTGATATCGAAGCACTCGATGCGGCGGGGCAGGTGGCTGAGGCCCAGGAAGGCCTGCAGGCCTTCCAGCACGGCCTCGTTGAGCCGCGCCGGCTCGAACTTCCGCTCCAGGGCGAGGCGCGCGTTCTCCTGGGCCATGGCCAGCAGGTCCACCTTCTCGCCCTTCTTCGGCACGTGGATCTGGGGCCGGCTGCCGCGCATGCCGCCCAGCCAGTCGCGGAGCAGGTCCGCATCCTCCGGTTCGACCTCGGCCAGAATCCGGCCGGGCACGGCGTCGGCGCTGTACACGCGCTGGAGCACCTCGGCCAGCACCGCGCCGTCGAAGGCCTCCACATCCTCCAGCACGTACTCCTGGCGTCCCATCATCCGGCCGTCCCGCAGCATCAGCCGGTGGACGCAGGCCCGGCCGTCGAGCACGGCGCTGCCGTAGACGTCGAGGTCCTCCAGGTTGGGGCTGGCGGCCTTCTGCCGCGTGAACCAGGCGTCCACCTGCTGCAGCGCGTCGCGGTACTGGGCGGCCCGCTCGAAGGCCGCGGCCTCGGCGGCCTGCCACATGGCCGCTTCCAGCCGCGCCTTCAGTTCGTCGCGTTTGCCCTCCAGGAAGAGCCGCGCCTCCTTGGCCTGCTCGCGGTAGGCGGCCTGGTCCACGGCGGCGATGCAGGGGGCGGTGCAGCGGTGGAGCTGGTACTTGAGGCAGGCGCGGCCGCGCTTGCCGTCGATCTCGATGTCGCAGTCCCGGATCTGGAAGAAGCGGTACACCAGCTCCGCCGTGCGGTAGGCGGTGCTGGCCGGGAAGAAGGGGCCGTAGTAGAGGCCACTGTCCTTCCGGACCTTCCGCGTCACGAACACCTTGGGGAAGGCCTCCTTCCAGGTGAGCTTCACGTAGGGGTAGCTCTTGTCGTCGCGCAGGAGGATGTTGAAGGGCGGCAGGTGCTCGTTGATGAGGTTGTTCTCCAGCACCAGGGCTTCCAGCTCCGTCTCGCAGACGATGAACTCCAGGTCCCAGATGCGGGCCACCAGCCGGCGCGTCTTGGCGTCCTGGTGCTTGTTCTGGAAATACGACTTCACCCGGTTCCGCAGGACCTTGGCCTTGCCGATGTAGAGGAGGTTCCCCTTCTGGTCCCGGTAGAGGTAGCAACCCGGTCTCAGCGGCAGGTCCGAGAGCTTGCGCTGGAGGGCTGGTGATTTTTCGATGTTTGACCGAATACCCATGTTTCTCAAGGGGAAAGGGTTTGGGCCGAATCTAGAATGGAGGCAGGAGCGGTGCCTCCTCTTCCATCCTGAACGTCCCCATGCCCCAGTTCAAAGCCTTCTCGCCTGCCGTGGAAATCTGGGGCGGGAGCCTGCTTGCGATGGTGGAGGGCCTCGCCCTGGCCGGCATGCCCCGGGACGAGAGCCTGGCCCTGCTGGGGCGGGCCGGGGTGCTGGACCCCGACCGGGAGGGCTGGTATTCCCACCAGGCCCTGCTGGACACCCTCCGCGAGGCCTGCGGACGCTATGGGGAGGGGGCCCTCCGGGCGGCGGGACGGGCCATTCCCGTCGGCTCCCGCTTCCCGCCGGAAGTGGACACCCTCGAGCGGGCCCTCCTCACCCTCGACATCGCCTACCAGGTCAACCACCGGGGCGGCCGCATCGGCCACTACACCTGCAAGCCGCTCGGTCCCCGGCGCATGGAGATCTACTGCGACAACCCGTACGGCTGCGAACTGGATCAGGGCATCCTGGAGACCCTCCTCGCGCACCATGCCCCGGCCGAGAAACCGCCCAGCCTGTCCCACCAGAGAGGTACCGGCTGTCGGAAGGAGGGCCACCGGGCCTGCGTCTACCACATCGAGTGGTGAATCGTAGACTGGGGTCATGCTGAAACTCGAGTCCTTCCCCGTGGGCCCCCTGGGCTGCAACTGTTCGCTCCTGTGGGACCCGGCGACGGGCCGCGGGGTGGTGGTGGATCCGGGCGGGGACGGGGCGAAGATCCGCCGCCGTGTGGAGGCCCTGGGTTTCACCGTGACGGCCCTCCTGCACACCCATGCCCACTTCGACCACGTCGGCGCCACGAAGGAACTCCAGGACCACTGGCAGTGCCCGGCCCACCTGCACGGCGACGACGGGTTCCTCATCGAGGCCCTGGCCCAGCAGACCGGGATGTTCGGCATGCCCGCCATCCCCCGGCCCGACATGGCGGCACTGAACCCAGGGGACCGTCACCTGGAGCTGACCACCCTCCACACGCCCGGCCATACGCCCGGCTCCTGCTGCTTCCATGGCGCCTTCGAGAAGGGGCAGGTGGTCCTGGCCGGGGACACGCTCTTCCGCGGCGGCGTCGGCCGGACAGACCTCTGGGGGGGGAACTGGGACCTGCTGGAACAGAGCATCCGGCGGGAACTCTACACCCTGGACGACGCCACCCTGGTCATCCCCGGGCATGGGCCGGTGACGGTGCTGGGCGAGGAGGCCGCGGGCAACCCCTTCGTGCGAAGATAGGCCTCCACATCTCCAGAGGTCCCCATGGACGCGCTCTTCGCCTCTCTCGGCTGCTTCGGCCCGGCCGCCCTCGTCGTCATCGTCTGGCTGCTCAGCTGCCTGAAGGTGGTGAACCAGTACGAGCGCGCGGTGGTCTTCCGCCTGGGCAAGGCCCTCAACGCCACGAAGGGACCCGGCCTCATCTTCATCTTCCGCCCCTTCGACAAGGCGGTGGTCGTGAGCCTGCGCACCGTGGTGATGGACGTGCCCAGCCAGGACATCATCACCCGCGACAACGTGAGCCTGAAGGTGAGCGCGGTCGTCTACTTCAAGGTGCTGGAGCCCATGCAGGCCATCATCGGCGTCGAGAACTACTACTACGCCACCAGCCAGATCGCCCAGACCACGCTGCGCAGCGTCCTCGGCGAGGTGACCCTGGACGAGCTGCTGGCGGATCGGGAGAAGCTGAGCAAGCGCCTGCAGGAGATCATCGACCAGTCCACCGAGCCCTGGGGCATCCAGGTGTCCGCCGTGGAGCTGAAGAGCGTGGACCTGCCCGAGCAGATCCAGCGCGCCATGGGCAAGCAGGCCGAGGCCGAGCGCGAGAAGCGGGCCAAGATCATCGCCGCCGAGGGCGAGCTGATGGCCAGCCAGCAGCTGCTGGAGGCCGCCAACAAGATCAGCGAGAACCCCACCGCCATCCAGATGCGCTACCTGCAGACGCTCACGGAGATCGCGGTGGAGAAGAACAGCACCATCGTCTTCCCGCTGCCCATGGAACTGATGAAGGCCTTCGAGAAGTTCACCGCGAAGTAGGCCGCCACCCCCGCCAGGCCTCCGCCTCCGCCCGCGCCAGGGCGGCGGCGGGGCCCTGGGGTGCCTCGCCATAGGCCTCGGCATCCACCGCGTCGGCGAGCTGGGCGAGCGCCGCCAGCCGCTCGGGCCGCCGGTCCCCCAGGCGCAGTAGCCAGGCCCGGGCTGTCTCCCCGGCGAGGGGCGGAACGGTCCGCCGCAGCCGGGCCAGGAGGGGGCGGAGGGCCTTGATGCGGTCCGGGCCCGGCGGACCCGGCCACCAGCGGGCGCGGGTTCGCCAGAGGAGCCAGAGCGCGGAGATCCCGCCGAGGGCCGCCAGCGTGCGGCGGCCGGGCGGTGTCCAGCGCCAGCTCCAACCCGAGAGCCAGTCGCGGAGCCACCCGAGGCCCGCCTGCTGGTCCTGGTCGGAGAAGCGCACCACGTAGCGGTCCCAGCGGTAGCGCAGGGTGTCCGCCCAGCGGGAGAGCAGTCCCAGGCCCGCGCTCCCCTCCGCGCTGGTGGCCGGGGCCGCCGGGGTGGGGTCCGCCACATGCCAGGCGCCCTGGTCCCAGTATTCCACCCAGCTGTGGGCCTCGTTCTGGCTCACCCGGTAGTAGCCGCCTTCCGCGATCCAGGGTCCCAGCCGGTAGCCGTTCACCACCCGGGCGGGAACCCCCCGGGCCCGCAGCATGAGGGCCATGGCCGAGGCGAAGTACTCGCAATGGCCGGCCTGGGTGCGGTCCAGGAAGTCCTCCAGGGGGTTGGCCGCCCGCCCGCTGGGGTTGTCGAGGGTGTAGCGCCAGCTGCGGAGCGCCGTCTCCAGCGTCCGCGCCAGGTCCGGAGCCGGGAGGATCTGGGGGGCGAGCCGCAGGCTCCAGCGACGCGCCGCGTCGAGTTCGGGCGCGAGCCGCGTGAGCTGGGCCCAGCGGACCGGCCCCAGCCGGGGTTCTGCCGGTTCGCCCTGGTCCGGGCGCCAGCTCACCTGCAGGGGCAGGGTGCGGGGGGTGGGGTAGCGCCACCGGAGGGTGGCCCCGGAGCCGCGCCGGAGGGGCACGGGCGGCCGCTGGGTGCCCACGAGGCCGTAGGGCAGGGGCAGGATGCCGCGGGGGGTGGGCGACAGGAAGAACTCGGCCTGCTGCAGGCCCCCCGGGGGACGGATGTCCGCCAGGACGGGCGGGAGGGGCGCCTCCGGCGTGTCCCCGGAGACCTCCCAGCGGAAGCCCTGCACGGACTCCAGGACCACCCCCCGCAGCAGGCCCAGGCCTGCGGTCCGTCCGGGATCCCGCGCGCGTCCCAGGCCGGGCGTGGGGATGATCCGCAGCACCACCTCGGAATTGGGCTGGATCGGCCCCTGACCCGCGAGATCGAGGTGGTCGCTCAGGCCGGCCCGGCCGAAGCCGGAGGAGAGGCCCAGGAAGGGCACGGGACGAAGACCCAGGCTGATGCGCGGGAGCACCAGGAAGAAGGCCGAGCCGAAGGCGAAGGCGCCCAGGGCCCACAGGGGGGTCTTGCGGTAGGGCGGGGACTGGGCGATGCCGGGCCGGAGGATGGCGGAGGCCTCCCAGCTCTGCTGGAGCAGGGACGCCATGGCCGCCAGGAGCCAGGCCACGGTCCAGGCCAGGAAGTCCGGATCCGTGGTGCTCACCGCCGAGGTGAGGAAGAGCAGGAAGCCCATGAGCAGGAGCTGGCGGCGCTGGGGTCGCTCCCGGGGCAGGGCCAGGCGGAGCCCGGCCAGCAGGAACAGCGTGTGGATGGCCACGGGGAAGATGCCCCGGCCCCGGAACAGGTCGAAGACGAAGAAGGCCAGGGCGCCGGCTTCCAGCCAGCGCCGGAGGGGGCTGAGGTCCCGGCGCAGGGCCTCCACCACGGCGGCGGCGGCCAGGGGCAGGGCCATGAGGCTGATCTCGCCGGGGTCGTACACCCCCGTGGACGCGGCCGCGCCCCAGGCCAGCCAGAGCGGGAGGTGGTCCAGCCAGCGCTGCCACCTCAAGGCCATGCCCAGCTCCCCAGGACGGCGGGCCGGCGGGCGCCGGTCACCTCCGGCAGGTTCCCCGGCAGACCCAGGGCGCTGGCGGCCCCCAGTAGGGCCCAGCTCACGGCCTCGCGGGCGCCGGGTGGGAAGGCCGTGTCGTCGGCCAGGACCAGTGGCAGTCGGCGGGCCAGTTCATGGCGCAGGCGCCGATGGCGGGCCCCGCCGCCGCTCACCAGGCCGCGGGTGGCCGGCGTCAGTGGGCCCAGGCGGGCGACCTCAAGGGCCACGGAGGCCGCGCTGAAGGCCGCCAGGGTGGCCAGGCGGTCGGCCAGGGGCAGGGCCTCCAGGGCCGGAGCTTCCGCTGCCAGCCAGGCCTCGCCGAAGGTTTCCCGGCCCGTGGATTTC
>JAJYBX010000029.1 GCA_021778785.1 Acidobacteriota bacterium | reverse complement strand
GCCCTCGCCCAGCCCGGCGACCAGGTGCTGCTCAGCCCGGCCTGCGCCAGCTTCGACCAGTTCAACAACTTCGAGGAACGCGGAGAGCGGTTCGAGTCGCTCGTGCGGGACTGGGCGGAAGCCTGAACCTTCAACCGGAGACGCCATGCGACGCATCCTGATGCCCCTCCTCCTGGCCGCGCCCCTGGTGGCGCAGGCCCCGGTGGCCGATCCCCTCGCGCCCCTGCGGTTCCTCCTGGGGACCTGGGTGGGCGAGGGGGGCGGCCAGCCCGGCCGGGCCTCGGGCGAGGCCACGTTCAGCCTGGAACTGGGCGGCCACGCGCTGGTCCGCCGGAGCTGGGCGGAGGGGGCCGCCGCGCCGGCCCGGCACGAGGACCGGATCACGGTCTATCCCGAGGGCGGCCGCCTCCGGGCCCTCTACGTGGACAACGAGGGCCACGTGATCCACTACACGGTGACGGCCACGGCGGACGGGGCCGTGTTCCTGGGCGACGCCGGACCGGGTCCCCGCTTCCGCCTCACCTACCGGCGCACGGGGGCGGATGCGGTCTCCCTTGCCTTCGACATCGCCCCGCCCGGCAGGCCGGAGGCCTTCGCCACCTACCTCAAGGCCGACACGCGCCGGAAGCCCTGATGAAGAAAGGGAGGCGCCGGGGCGCCTCCCTTTTCCGGTGAACGTGCCCCCGGCTCAGGCGTGCCGGTGCGTGGCGCTCCGCAGAGAGGGCATCAGGCAGAGGAACATGAACAGGGCCTGGGTGGCATCGAAGCCCATCAGCCACCAGAACCCGTTCGTCGTGAAGCCGTAGGAGTGGAGGCCCACGCCGAGCAGGTTCACGCCGAACCAGGAGAGGCTGGTGATGATGTTGCCGAAGATGGCCATGGCCATGAGCCCGCGCTCCCGCACGTAGCCCGCCCAGCGGGCGTGCAGGATGATGGCGTTCCACAGCACGATCAGCAGGGCGCCGTTCTCCTTGGGATCCCAGCCCCAGAACCGGCCCCAGGACTGGTCGGCCCAGATGCCGCCCAGCACGGTGCCCACGAAGCTGAAGAAGAGGGCGAAGCAGATGATGCCGTAGGCCATGCTGACCAGGGACCGGGTGGTCTCGGGGTCGGGATCCGGGACGAGGTGCTTCCGGATCGTGTAGCCGATGGCGATGGCGCCGGCCAGGAAGGTGCCGCTGTACCCGATCGTGATGGTCACCACGTGGGTGGCCAGCCAGAAGTTGGAGTCCAGCACGGCCCGCATCATCTCCATGGTGTCGCCCTCGGTGCCGAGGTGCTGGGCCACGATGAGGGACGCGAAACCCGCGGCGGTGGCCACGGCGGTGCCGAAGCCGTTCTTGTAGAGACGCTCGAGGATGAGGCCGAGGATGACCGCGCCCCAGCCCACGAAGACCGCGGAGGAGTAGAGGTTGGTCACGGGCGGCCGGCCCTGGAGGACGATGCGGAAGATCAGCCCCCCGGTATGGACGAGGGCCCCCACGCAGAGCAGGGCGAAGGCGGTGGGCCGGAGGATTTCGGGCTTCCAGGCCCAGGACACGAACACCACGATCAGGGCGGCCACGTACAGCCACATGCCCTGGTAGAAGGGCTGGGTGCGGTTGAAGAGCACTTCGTGGTCGGCGTGGCTCACGAACTCGGGCCGCTCGGCGGCGATGCGGGCCTCGAGGGCCTTCACGGCGCCGTTGAAGCCGTTGGTGTCGCCGGTGGCATAGGCCTGGCTGGCCTGGGCGAGGAGCGGGAGGGCGGGATGGACCGATCCGGCATCGGCGGCCCGGAGGGCCTCGCCCGTGCTCTGCCAGGCATCGGCGTTCTGGCCCGGCAGGGGCGGCAGGGGGCGGAACTGGGCCACCTGGGCCAGGTCGGCGTGGCGCTGCGAGGCGTCGGGCGTGCCGAGGGTCTGCATCTCGAAGGCCAGGCCGGGGGTCCCGGCCAGCTGCAGGGTGTTGCGCAGCTTGTAGTAGAGGTAGACGCGCTCGAAGAGGTTGACGACGGCGCTCTGGAAGCGCGTGCGCTTCTGCGGCTCGATGGGCTGGGCGGCCTGGGCCTGCTTCTGGACCTCCTCGAGATGGGGCCCGAGGGCCTGGAAGCTGTAGTAGCGGTTCGAGGACTGCTTCATGCCGATGAGGCCGAGCACGTCCGGATCATCGATGCGGAAGACCGGCTGCTGGTCGGCCACCTGGGGGCGGAGCATGAGGTCCAGCAGCCATTCGTCGGCGTTGAAGGTGTGTCCTCCGCTGCGGAAGCTCTGCTGGCCGCGGATCATCAGGAGCGAATTGCGCGCCACGGAATCCAGGGGTTTCACGCGGCCGCCCTCGAGCACGGGGAGGCTGGCGAAGCCCTGGATGTCGAAGCCCCGCACCTTGCCGGAGGGGAGCATGGCGAAGAGGACGGCGGCCAGGGCGAGGACGCCGGCCAGCCAGGGGAACAGCTTGGCAAGCTTCATGTCAGCCCTCCTTCTGGGACTGCCGCCGCTTGACGGAGCGGCGCAGGGTGATGCCGAAGTGGATCAGCAGGCCGATGGTCACGAGCACACAGGAGATGTAGGGGATGAGCCAACCCGGGTTGCCGACCACCTGCAGGATGGAGAGGGTGTCGCCCTTGCCGAAGCTGGCCTGGTAGAAGGCCTTGCCGTCGTAGCGCAGGGGCTGGTTCATGTAGATCAGGACGTCCCGCTCCTCGCCCGTGCCGGGGTTGGAGAGGTGGATGAGGCTGGAGAAGTTCTTGGGGATGTCCGTGCCCGGGTAGACGTCATGGCTGAACTTCTTCAGCGTGACGGCGTAGGGCAGGTAGATCCGCCGCGGGCGGACGAGCAGGCGGTAGCTGCGGCCCTCGTAGGTGAAGCCCTGGGGGGCGCCCAGATCCGTGGAGACCAGCCAGGTGCCGAAGCTGCGGCCTCCGGCGATGGGCTCGATGAAGGCGGTGGTGTGGTTGATCTCCTCGTCGCGGGTGACGGCCGGGGCTCCGACCACCTTCACGCCGGGGCCCACGCCGGCCGTGGCCATGGAGGGCTGATCCCCCTGGCCCAGGGCGCTCAGGTTCGCGTTGCGGAAGAACTTCCGGACGCGGATGGCCAGAGGCGTGCCCGGAATGGCCACGGTGCCTTCCCGCGCCAGGGTGGCTTCGGGAATGGAATAGACGTCGTCGTAGGCGGGATCGGTGGTGTCGATCACCGCCAGTTCCATGCTGCGGGGACTCTCGACGAAGTTGACCGTCTGGCCCACCTCGATGGCCATGCTGGTGTCCACCTGGAAGGCGCCCGTGGCGAATTCGCCGGCGATGAGGAGGATGAGGCCGATGTGGACGATCCACAGCCCGGCCTTCTGCCAGGTGAAGGCCAGGCGCTTGATGGTGGAGGCGGTGAGGTTGACCACCAGCGCCATCCCCACCAGCGTTCCGCCGGGGAAGACGGGGATGGAGATGTTCATGCTCTGGGGCTGCCACCAGACGATGAAGGACCGCATGTAGGCGTTCACGGCGCCCAGGGTGCCCAGGTGGACCTGGGCGAGGGTGCAGAGGAACACCAGGGCCATGAGCAGGGCCAGCGAAACGATGGTCAGCTCGAAGGAGGTGATGATCTTCCAGAGACGGGTGCCGATCTGCTTAATCAAGGTGGATGCTCCCCAGCAGGCGCATGAAATCGGGCTTGGCCTGGCCCACCGGGCCCGCGTCGCCGGTCAGTTTCAGGAACCAGGTGTTGCCGTCGGCGGTGGTGATCAGGCCGGCGACCATGCGGCTCTTGATCTGGCCTTCACTGGTGAAATCGAACACGGAGAGATCGCCGGCCTTGGTCTTCAGGACCGTCCGCTCCGAGGTGAGCGTGGCTTCGTCGATGGGCGGGAGGCCGATCTGGCCGCGCCAGCGGTTCACGTTGGCCAGCTCGCCCCCGGCGGTGCCGGGCAGCACCACCACGGAGGCGTCGAGCTTCCCGGTCACGGGGACCTTGAGGGTGGCGAAGCGCATGCCCCCGGCCGGCTCGTCGGCCCAGCCCTTGGGCAGCGTCCACTTCAGGGCGGCCTTGCCCGAAGGCGCGGGCGGCGCGGGCATGTCGCCGCCGGGCATTCCGCCCGGAGGCATGCCCATGGGCGGCATCCCCATGCCGGCCGGAGCGGCTCCAGCCTCCTTGGGGACACGGTAGTGGGCGACGTCATCGCGGTTGCATCCCGCACCCAGGGCCAGGACGAGGGCTCCGGCGGCGGCGGGAAGGACAATGGACCAGGAGGTCCGGCGTGCCTTCGGGCAGCCGGAGGCGGGGGGTGGGAGGGGCAGGGGGTTCCTCATGCCCTCCAGCCTAGCCTCAGTACGTGTCCGGACACAGAGCTGGATGATGGACGGAGGTCACAGTCCGGGAGGGCCCAACGTCACAGAAGTGCAACAGATGCGTCGATCACCTTGTCGAAGTCCGCGGCCAGCCGGCGGTCCAGGTCCGTCACGCCGCCGGCGTCGTGGGTGGTGAGGCGGATGTGGACGTAGCCCCATCCGAAGGCCAGGTCGGGATGGTGGTTCAGCGCCTCGGCGGGGGCGACCAGGGCGCCCACCAGCCGGTAGGCCGTCAGGAAATCCGGAGTCTTGATCTCACGGTGCAGGGCGCCGTCGCGTTCGATCCAGGTCATGCGGTCACCTCCATGGCCAGCTCCGCCAGTTCCGACTGCAGCAGCCATTCCTCCGGGTGGTGAGAGGCCCGGGCGGCCAGGGCCTCCCGACGGCCCGGATCCGGCCGGCCGCCCTCCCGGAGCGCACGTACTTCCTGGTAGAGCGCGGCCAGTTCCGGCGACAGCGCCTCGGCCTTCCGGGCGCGGGCCTGGGCCTCGGCCTCGCCCTCGGCGAAGGCGTTCTGGTCCCCGAACCACTGGTCCCAGGCCTGGGGATCCGCCGCGCCCCCGGCCACGGAGGGCAGGCTGGCGCTGAGGAAGAGGAGGGTCCAGCTGGGCAGGTCCAGGGGACGGCCGTCCTGGTGGACACGCAGGTTGATCACTTCGTGCCCGCCCACCCGGAAGCCCGTGAGGAAGAGGCCCGAGGGCAGCTCCAGGCTGAAGGCCCCGCGCTCCGGGAGCGTGGCGTGGCCGAAGGCCACCAGGGCCTGGCCCGGCCAGGGGCGGCTTTCCGCCTTGCCTCCCCGGGACAGCAGCACCGGGCCCTCCAGCCGCACCAGGGCCGTGGCGAGACCCGGCGCGACGGCGCGGGAGGCGGCCACGCGCTCGGCCACGCGGCCCGTCAGCTCCAGCCCGCCCTCCAGCACCAGATGGTTGACGGTGCGGGCCCGCAGGGCCTCCTCCAGGCCCTGGTCGCCACCCCGCCGCCAGGCGAGGGTGGCCTCGAAGGCCTCCAGCACCTCGAAGAGGTGGTCGAAGTCCCGGGCCACGAAGAGCTGGGGTTGCATCCGCGTGATGTCGTACTCGGTATCCGCGCAGGCCAGGTCCAGGGGCAGCTTCGCCACCGCCGGGGTGAGGCAGTGGGTGGCCTCGCCCAGGCTGCTGAGGAGGCCCGCGCCGTAGATGCGCGGGGCATCCAGGCTGCCCACCAGGCCATACTCCGCCGTCCACCAGTAGAGGCGGCTGGCCCGGGTGCTCTCGCTGACATAGCGGCGGCTGGCGGAGGCCGCGTGCAGGCGCTCCTCCGCAAGCTGGACCTGTTCGGGCGTGGCCGCGGGGTCCTCCTTCACCACGCTGAGGTTGCGGATGGCCTCGAAGACCGCCTGGTCCTCCACGCTGGCGATGGCCCGGAAGCCGGCCTCGCCGCAGCGCTTGAGGTACTCGGCGTAGCGGCGGTCCGCCAGGATGGGCGCGTGCCCGGCGCTCTCGTGGACGATGTCGGGGGCCGGGGTGTACCCGATGTGCTCATGGCTGCGGATGTCGGCGGCGATGGCCAGCACGCCGAGGGACTGCAGCTCCGTGAACACCGCCGGGGGGATGAAGCCCCGCACGGCCACCGCCGACCAGCCCAGGGCTTCCAGCTTGAGGTTCATCTCGTCGAGGCTGGGGATGCGCTCCAGGCCGATGCCCGTGGCGGCGAGTCCCGCCAGGTAGCTCCCGTGGGCCCGGTCCGCCAGGTGGTCCGTGAGCTTGTGGAGGATGTGGCGCCAGACGGCGTGGTCCCGTGGCGTGTAGGCGCCGGGATCCTGGTCCACCACGTAGCGCCGCAGGTGGGCGGGAAGCCGGTGGATGGCGCGTTCGGTCGGGGTCAAGGCGGGCTCCGGGGACACCCCAGACTAGCTGTCGGGACATCCGGCGGAAATCCAAAAAAATATGAACCAATCGTCGGATTAACGACGTTTCGGCAGGGCCTTCGCCAGGGCCTCCAGGCAGGTCTCCGCCGCGGCGCTGAGGCCGCCGGAGGGCCACAGGGCCACCACGTCCACGGCCTGGGGCCGCTTCTCCCGCAGGGGCCAGGCGCGGAGGTCGGCGGGGAAGGGGGCCAGGGCCCGCAGGTCCGGGGCGATGGCGCAGGCCCGGAAGGCCCGCAGGGCCGGGTAGAGCTGCAGGAAGCTCTCCACCTGGGCGGCCTCCTCCACCTGGATGCCGGCCTCGGCGAACCGGGCGGAATTGGCGCCGCCGTACGGATCGTCCCGCAGCCAGTCCACGAAGGGCAGCCCGGCCAGGTCCTTCACCCGCAGCGAGGCCTTCGCCGGGTCGAGGGGGCAGGCCTTCGCCGCGAGCACGACGAAGGGCAGGCTGGCCAGGACGCGGAAGGCCACCTCGCGGTGGGGCGGCAGGGGCGTGAAGCTCAGGGCCAGGTCCAGCTGCCGCGTCTGCACCTGCAGCACCAGGTCGTGGGCGCTGCCGAAGGCGGCCTGCAGCCGCAGCCCCGCCGACGCCGCGGCGGAGGCCACCGGGGCCATGAAGAGGGCGGAGAGGGTGGGGTTCAGGCCCAGGCGGAGGCTGGGTTCCGGCGAGGCCAGGTCGCGCAGGCGCTTGAGGTCGAGCTGGTGGAAGGGGGTCTGGGCCGCGGCGAAGAGCCGTTCCCCCCCGGGCGTGAGGCGCAGGCGGCGGCCCGGGCCCCGCTCCAGCAGCGGGTGGCCCTCCGCGAGGGCCTCCTCCAGGGCCCGCAGGTGCTCGCTCACCACGGAGCGCGCCACGCCCAGGTGCTGGGCGGCGGCCTCCAGGGAGCCCGTCTCCACCGCGGCCACGAAGGCCTCGAGCCAGGTGAGGTGACGGGGGAGCTTGCGGGACATGGCTCCATGGAACCGCAATCCGGCCGCCGGGGCTACGCTGGAGCCATGCCCCCCTTCGATCCCTGGACCCCCTACCGCGACCTGCGCTTCGCCGGCACCCGGGAGCACCCGGAGCATGGTCCCTGCTTCATCGCCGAGGGGCGCATCCTGGTGGAGGACCTGCTGGCCTCGGCGGCCCGGGGCGGACCGCGGATCGTGTCCGTGGCCGCCACCACGGCCGCAGCGGAGGCCCTGGCCGGCCGGCTTCCGGAGGGGACCGAACTCCTGACGGCGGAGCCGGCGGCCCTGTCGGACCTGGCGGGCTTCCCCTTCCACCGCGGCCTCATGGCCTGCGCGGTCGTGCCCCCGTCCCCGCCCCCGGCCGCCCTGCGCGCGGCCCGCCGCCTGCTGGTGCTGCCGCGCCTGTACGACTCCGAGAACCTGGGCCTGCTGCTGCGCAGCGCCGCGGCCCTCGGCCTCGACGGGGTCCTCGCGGGACCGGGCCCCGGCCTCTGGAGCCGGCGCACGGTGCGGGTGTCCATGGGCGCCGTGTGGCGCATTCCGGTCTGGCGGGAGGAGGATCCCTGGCCCGCCCTGGCGGACTGGCGAGCCGCCGGGCCCATCTCGGAGATCGTGGCTGCGGCCCTGGTCCCGGGCGCGGAGGACGCCCGGGCCTGGGCGCCGGCGCCCCGGTGCGCCCTGGTCATGGGCCCGGAGGACACCGGCCTCGACGCGGCCCAGCTCGCCCGCTGCGACCGCGCCGTGGCCATCCCCATGGCCTCGGGCATGGACAGCCTCAACGTCGCCGCGGCGGGGGCGATCCTCATGTTCCGGATGGCGGAGCCGCTTCAGCCGAACCGGTAGCCCACGCCCCACTCGGTCCTGAACCGGCTCGGATGGGCGGGATCGTCCTCCAGCTTTTCGCGCAGCTTGCAGACGAGCACGTCCAGGGCCTTGGAGCTTCCGTGGTGGTGCTCGCCCCAGACCTCCCGGTGGAGCCGCTCCCGCGTAAGGATCTCGCCGGGATGGCGGAGGAACACGGCGAGCAGCGAGAATTCCCGGGGGGTGAGGTCCACTTCCGCATCCCCCTTGAAGACCTTCATGCCCTGGAACTCCATGCGGAGATCGCCGTGCTGGAGGCCTTCCGCGGGCTGGGGCGGGCGGCAGCAGCGGCGGGCCACGGCCCGGATGCGCGCCATGAGGACATCGGGGTTGAAGGGTTTCACCAGGTAGTCGTCGGCGCCCATGTCCAGGCTCGACACCTTGTCCGCATCCTCGGCCCGGCCCGTGATCATGAGGATCGCCAGGTCCTCCCGCCAGGACCGCATCCGCCGGCAGACCTCGAAGCCGTCGATGCCCGGAAGCCCGATGTCGAGCAGCACGATCCTGGGTGGGCGCTCATCCATCAGGTCGAGGGCCTCCTCGCCGGTGGCCGCCTCCATCACGGGATAGCCCGCCTTCTGAAGGACGATGCGGATGTACTTCCGGGCGCCGGGATCGTCCTCCACCACCATCACGTTCAGCTCGGGGTGGGCCACCTTCGGCCGATGGGGGGCCTCCGCGGAGCCCAGGGACCGGTGGTCCCAGGGGAGGACCGGGGGGGGCGCAGGCAGGCGGGATTCCGGAACGATTGGGGGCCGAACGTCCATCGGGCACCAGGTGGGGGTGGGTTACCGGGAAAGGCTACCCAGCCTTTTCATGCAGATCAAGTTCATGATGTATGTTTTTTACAGCTAGTGCCCATGTTTTTAAGGATAAACGGATTATATCAATCGACATTCAAGGGGTCTGACGGGCGCTGTGAAAAGGGTGACCCCTCCGGGGACCTCCCGCGGGATTACACTCGTGGCCAGGGCGGGGAGACCATGGACCTCCAGGGCTGGATGCAGGCCGGACAGGCGAACCGCAAGGCCCGCGATTTCCGCGCCGCGGCCGACTGCTTCCGCCGGGCCCTGGACGCTCAGCCGGACCACCTCCAGGCGCTGCAGGGGCTGGCGGACGCCTGCCGCGGCCTCAAGGATTTCGAGGGCTGCCTGGCCGCCTGGGACCGCTACCTGGCGCTCTGCCCCCAGGACGGGGCGGTGCAGGCCCGCGTGGGCGACGCCTGCCGGCGCACGGGCCGCCGGGACCGGGCCATCCTCCACTACGAGGCGGCCCTCCGCCACGATCCCCGCAACCGGTACGCCCTCATGGGGCTGGGGGATCTGTACCACAAGGCCCACCGTCCGGAGGAGGCGCTGGCCGCCTGGGAGCGGCTGCTGGAGCTGGACCCCCGCCTCCTGAACATCCGCACCATGGCGGGGAATCTCTGCCGCCGGAAGCTGGATTTCGAGCGCGCCGCGCACCATTTCAGCACGGCCCTGAAGCTGGAACCGGGCAATCCGTACGCCCTGTTCGGCTTGGCCGACGCCCTCCGGGGTCTTGGACGCTTCGAGGAGGCCGCCCCCCTCTGGGACGAGGTCGTGCGGACGGATGCCGGGAACCGCCAGGTGCTCACCCGCGCGGGCGACTGCTTCTGCCGGCTGGGGCAGCTGGCCAAGGCCGAGGACCTGTTCAAGCGGGCCCTGGCCCAGGGCTACGACCGTTGCGCGGAGTTCGGGCTGGCCCGGGTGCAGGTGAGCCGGGGGGAATACCGCGAGGCGCTGGACCGCTACGAGGCTGTCCTGGACCGGAATCCCGAGGATCCCCGCGCGGTCCTGCTCAAGGGGCAGGTCCTCGGGGAATGGCGGGGCCGGGAGGCGGCGCTGGCCTACCTGGAGGACCAGAAGGCCCGGCATCCCGACATGCGCGAGATCGCGGGGGCCCTCTCCCGGATGCAGGCAGGCGGCGTGGCAAACCGGACGGAGCGGGCTGCGCGCTGAAGCGGGGGGTCGCCGCTCACGGTTCCCGGCTGGCGGCCACGTCCACGAGGTGGAGCAGTTCCCGCACGACCTCACGCCGGTTCCCGTCGGCCTCGTAGCGGGCGGACACCTTCTTCCGCGCCGCGGCCACGTCGCCGCAGGCCTTGCCACGGGCGATCAGCTCCCGGCAGGCCCCGGGCATCGGTCCCCAGTTCCCGCATTCCACGAAGCGGTCGCTGAGGAAGATGAACTTGGGGATGGCCTCGCCGCCGTGGGTGAGGAAGCGGACGAAGACGTCCGGCCACTGCTGGCGGGTGAGGTAGCGGACCTCCAGCATCGGGCCGGCCTCGGCCAGGCGCTGCAGCACGGGGACGTGGCGCACCACGTCGCCGCACCAGTCCTCGGCGATGGCGACGACATGCACGGGGCGGGGCAGGGCCGCGAGGATTCCCGCCACCTGGGGCTCGAGGACGAGGGCCGACCGCTGGGCCTCCAGCCTGTCGCGCTGGTCGGGGGACTCGGCGGCGGCGAGCCAGGCGGCGTAGTCCAGGCCGGAGGCGAAGACGGCCTTCCAGTCGATCGTGGGCAAGGTGGCGGGGCGGGGCATGGGCACTCCTCCGGAATCCGTGCCGGGGATCCTA
>JAJYBX010000028.1 GCA_021778785.1 Acidobacteriota bacterium | reverse complement strand
GAAGGACGGCTTCGGCTTCCTCATCCACCCGCCCGAAGGCCGGGGCTACCTGGGCTCCCTGGTGCCCTCCTGGATGGATCCCCAGAGCGCGCCCGAGGGCCTGATGCAGCTCCGAAGCTTCGTGGGTGGCGCCTTTCCGAAGGGGCCGGACCTGGATGGCTGGGAGGGCCTCTTCGCCCGGCTGAAGGGCTGGATCCCCGAGCTCAGCGAGCCGGCCGCCGTGCGGCACGAACGGGCCGAGCAGGCCATTCCCCGTCCGGAACTGGGCCACCGCGCCCGGGTGAAGGCCGCGATCGAGGGCCTGCCGAAGGGCGTGGACTGGATCAGCAATGCCCGCTTCGGCCCCGGGGTGCGCGACATCCTGGAGGGGCTGGAGACCTGGGGGGCCTGAGATCATCTCGACCCGGTTGGGGTAACCTGAAAGCCACGTCCCAGGAGGCGACCATGCTCCGATGGGTTCCCCCGATGTTGGCGATCCTGGCCGCCCAGCCGCTCGTGGCCCAGGCGGACGCGACCCCCAAACGACCATGGTCCGACAAGGCGGCCCTGAGCTATGTGGCCGTGGGGGGGAATGCCTCCAGCCAGAGCCTGGGGTTCTCCAACGAGTACAAGTACACCTGGAGCGATGCGGCCTTCGCCTTCAATGTCGGCGGCGTCCGGGTGGCGACCACGACCGTGAGCCGGGCGGCCACGGGAACCAGCCTCGCCGATG
Source organism: Acidobacteriota bacterium (assembly GCA_021778785.1). Lineage (GTDB taxonomy): Bacteria > Acidobacteriota > Holophagae > Holophagales > Holophagaceae > Geothrix. The sequence continues at coordinate 9,937 of JAJYBX010000028.1, read as the reverse complement.
CCGCCGTGGTGGAGACCCGCACCTCGGCGACGGGCACCGAGACCTACTACGGGAACCTCCGCTACGACCACAACCTCACCGAACGCCTCCAGTGGTTCGGATCGGCGGGCTGGGAACGCAACCTCCCGGCGGGGCTGGAAGCCCGGTACACCGGACTGGTGGGTCTGGGCTACTGGTGGATCAAGGCGGACCGCACGAAATTCTTCACGGATGCGGGTGCCGGCTATACCAAGGAGAACCTGGTGGTCCGGCCCGCCGGCACGGACGACCACTTCGCCACCTTCCGGCTCGGCGTGAAGGTCGAACGGAAGCTGTTCGAGACATCCCTGTTCACCTCGGAACTGAACGTCTCCGACAGCTTGAGGGACAGCCAGAACTACCTGGGGGTCTGGCGGAACGCCTTCACCACCACGCTGTCCTCCAGACTGGCCCTGAAGGTGGGGTATGACGTGACCTATGCCAACAAGCCCGCCTTCGTGGGCGTCGATGTGGTACAGACCCCCGTCACCACGCCCCCGGTGATCCTCGGGCAGGTCCCATTCCAGGTGAAGAAGACCGACACCGTGTTCACGACTTCCCTCGTGATCGCCTTCTGAAGGCGGGCTTCCCCGTGACAGACCGGGGAACCGGGCGCAAAATGGCCCCGACCTTTCCGGAGCCAGCCATGCGCAAAACCCTCCTGATCCCGTTCCTGCTTCCGATCGCCCTGATCGCCCAGGCGCCCGAAGCCAAGCCCCACGCCGATGTGAAGGTCGGCACCGCCGTCGAGAAGATGGAAGTCGTCGGCGAGGCCACGGACTTCAAGGTGCCCGCCGGCACGAAGATCTATGCCTGGACCAAGGTCTGGGGCGCCGGGGATACGGCCACCGTGGTGTTCTCCAAGGGTGACGCCAGCACGAAGGTGGAGCTGAAGGTGCCGCACTCCCCCTACCGGACCCATGCCTTCCGCACCTTCCGCCAGGGCGACGGCGGCAGCTGGACCGTGAAGGTCCTTGGCGCCGACGGCACCGAACTCGGGTCGGCCAGCTTCACCGTCGAGATCCAGTAGCCGGACCCGGCTCCGTTTGGGCTCCCGCCGTGCGACCGCGTGCGGCGGGAGCCCCTCTATCCGATGGAGTACCCATGCCGACCCTCGCCCTCCTCGACGGCCTGCCCGTGGGCGTCTCGATGTGGAAGCTGGCCCAGCCCTGGTGGGAGTTCGTGCTGCGGGCCCTCCTGGTGTACGGGTTCCTCCTCGTCACCCTCCGGCTCACGGGGAAGCGCCAGGTGGGCCAGCTGGCCCCCTTCGACCTGGTGCTGCTGCTGGTGCTGAGCAACGCCGTGCAGAACAGCATGAACGCCGGCGACAACACGGTGGGGGGGGGCTTCGTCCTGGTCCTCACCCTCCTGGCCGTGAACGGTTTCGTGGGCTGGCTCACCTGGCGCCACAAGCGCCTGGAGACCTTCTTCGAGGGCAGCCCCCAGATCCTGGTGCACAACGGTCTGGTGGATGAGCGGAAGCTGGCCGCCGAGCGCATGACCCGCCATGAGCTCATGGCGGCCGTGCGCCAGGCGGGGCTCACCGACCTGGCGGATGTCCGCGTGGCCATCCTGGAAACGAACGGCCGGATCAATGTCATTGCCAAGAACGGCTCGGCCCCAGCCGCCCCTTGACTTGGCGAACAAAAAGCGAAAACTTGGGGCATGAAGCAGACGCGAAGTGCCACGTTGGAGAAGCCGAAGCCCGCAGGGCCCGGCCCAGGAGGTGCCGCGTGACGCCCCTGCTGCCGTCCATCGAGCCCCCGCCACCCCTCTTCAAGGATCTCCTGGTGGAGCCGGAGGAATCGCGCTCCATCCTGCGGCCCCAGCGGGACGAGCGCTACGGGTTCGGATTCGCCCTGAGCCCCTACCGCGGCTGCAGCCATGGGTGCCGCTACTGCTACGTCCGGGAGTACCCGAACGCCCTCCACCGGCCGGAGGACTGGGGCGGCTGGGTGGCCCCCAAGCTGAACGCCCCGGAGCTGCTCTGGTCCCAGCGCCACCGGCTGCATGGACAGCGGGTCTTCATGGCCTCGGCCACGGATCCCTACCAGCCCCTGGAGCGTCAGTACCGCCTCAGTCGCCGCTGCCTCGAGGTGCTGCTGTTGTGCCCCACCACCGAGGTGATCGTCCACACCCGCTCGCCGCTGGTACTGCAGGACCTGGACCTCCTGAAGGCCTTCGGGGACCGGCTCACCGTGGGGCTGTCCATCCCCACGGACGACGACACCGTGCGCCAGGCCGTGGAGCCCCGCGCCCCGGCCATTCCCAGCCGCTGGGCTGCGGCGGAGCGCCTGGCCTCCGCGGGGATTCCCGTCACCATCGGGGTGGCGCCACTCCTGGCCGTCCACGACCCGCAGGCCTTCGCGAGGCGGGCCCGCGCCAGCGGCGCCACCGGCGCCTGGGTGGGCCGCCTGCGCCTGCTGAACCAGGATCCCTTCTACAAGCTGCTGGCGGACCACGGCTGGTTGAAGGTGCTGGATCCCGACTATGCCGACGACATCCGGGCCGCCTTCCAGGCCGCCTTTCCCGCCCGGAGGCGGGTCCGGGAGCCGCGCCCGGCCTCGCCGCCCCCGGCGCCTCCGGCGCCACCCCTCCAGCCTGGCCTGTTCGACCGCGTCGGCTGATCCCGCAGGGCTGCCGCCGAACTGGGGCCTGACGGCCTCCGGGGCCTTGTGGGAGACTGGATCCCCATGACCACCCTCGCGCTCAAGTACCGGCCCCGCCTGCTCTCGGACCTCGTGGGGCAGGAGGGCAGCGTGAAGGCCCTGGCCAACGCGCTGAAGCGGGCCAAGGAGAGCGGACGCATCCACCAGGCGTACCTCTTCGCCGGCGTGCGGGGCACGGGCAAGACCAGCACGGCCCGCATCCTGGCCCGGGCCCTGAACTGCGCCGAGGGCCCCACGGCCACGCCCTGCGGGGTGTGCGATCCCTGCCGGGCCGCCGAGCAGCCGGACAGCAGCCTCGACATCGTGGAGATCGACGCGGCCAGCCGGGCCTCCGTGGCCGACGCCCGGGCCCTGCGGGAGCAGGTCCAGACCCGGCCGGCCTTCTGCCGCTACCGCGTCTACATCATCGACGAAGTCCACATGCTCAGCACTGAGGCCTTCAACGCCCTGCTGAAGGTCATCGAGGAGCCGCCGCCCCACGCCATCTTCGTGCTGGCCACCACGGAGCTGCAGGACGTCCCGGACACCATCAAGAGCCGCGTCCAGATCTTCCCCTTCCGTCTCATCCCGGTGGGCCTCATCGAGGGCCGCCTCAAGCACGTCTGCGAGCAGGAGGGCGTCGCCTTCGAAGGCGAGAGCCTCCGGCTGGTGGCCGAGGCCGGGCAGGGCTCCATGCGGGATGCCCTCACCATCCTCGACCGCGTCATCGCGGCAGGGGACGGGCGGGTGCAGGAGGAGGCTGTCCGGGAGCAGCTGGGCATCGTCAGCGCCCACCTGGTGCAGGGGGTCATGTCCGCCCTGAGCATCGGGGACACCGCGGCCCTGGTGGAGGCCTGCCGGGAACTGGCGGAGCAGGGGGCCGACTGGGCCACCTTCTGGCGTGAGCTGGTGCTGGCCTTCCGGGACCGGCTGGAGCAGGAGGCCCGCGCCGGCCGGGGGCCCCAGGACCTCCTCCGCTGGGCGAGGATGCTGAACCTGTTGCTGAGCCGCGAGCGGGACCTGCGGGACAGCAGCCTGCCCCGGGTGGTGGTGGAGCTGGCCCTCGTGACCGCCGCCCAGCTGCCCCACCTGGCGCCCCTGGACGCCCTGGTGTCCGGCGCCGTGGCCGCACCCGGGAGACCGGCCCCGCAGGCGCCCACGCCGCCCCCGGTCCCTTCCAGGGCCCCCCAGGCCGCGCGGGCGCCTGAGGGGCCAGCCAGGCCGGTCCCGCAACCTGCTGCGAGGCCGACGGCCCCCGCGCCCGATCCAGCCACGCCCGAGGGCCTCCGCCATGCCTGCAGCGAAGCCCTGCGCCAGGCCCCGGGCCTGCCCCGGACCCTGGGCAGCGCGCCCCAGATGGCGACGGAACTCCGCTGGGAGCCGCCGGTGCTGCGGTTCCGCTTCCCCGGCAACGTCCGCCAGACCCTCCAGGACCTGGAGCGGGAGCGGGCCAATCCCCACCTGCTCTCCGCCCTGGCCGCCGTGCTGCCCGGCCTCAGGGAAGTGGACATCCAGTTCGACGGGACTCCCGGATCCGCCCCCGCGCCGGCCGCGGAGCGACCCGAGGACCGCCTGCGCCGGGAGCCCGCCTTCCAGGAGCTGCTCCGGATGAGCGGCGGCGAGGTGATGGAGATCCGGCGGGAAGGCTGATCAGCCGCCCGACACCGGCGGCATGAGGGCCACTTCGTCGCCATCCTTCAGGGGGGTGGTGCGGTCCGCGAAGCTCTGGTTCACGGCCAGCAGCGCGTCCTTGGGCAGGGCGGCGAAGCGGGGGGCTGCGAGCAGGTCCCCGAGGGTCGCCGGCGCTGGCAGTTCCAGGTCGCTGAAGCCCAGCAGGGCACGGTACCGGGCGAAGCACTTCACCGTGATCATGCGATTCCGCCTCCGGCCTCCAGCCTACCGCCTCTGGGGGCGCCCGCCGCCTACCGGGGGCTCCAGGTGTGACGGATCTCTCCGGAGGGGTTCAGCCCGGACTGGCCGCTCTGGCTGACGCCGAGCTGGAGGATGACCCCCCCGAAGCGCCACTCCACCTGCCCGGAGGTGATGCTCAGGTCGGAACTCTTCTGGTGGGAGACCACGAAGGCGCTGCGCTGCCCGAAGAGGTTGATGCTCTTGCCCAGGGTGACATCGGTCTCGGTGGTGCCGAGGGTGCTGCTCCGCACCGCCACGTTGACGCGGTCCAGCCCCAGGGTGCGGCGCAGCTGATCCTGGAAGGGGGCGAAGGCGAGGGTGGACAGCAGGCCCGCGCTGGCGCTGGCGAGTCCCGAGGTGAGGACTCCCTGGGAGGTGCTCGGGGCGCCGGTTCCCACGCTTCCCACGTTCCCCGGGTTGATGAGGATGGCCACGATTTCATCCTGGCGGAGGGTGGGGGTCGAGCTGGGCACGATGGTCAGGTTGCTGAGGGTGCCGTGGACATCCAGGTTCACCGTGTAGCCCGGGATGGAGGTGACGCTTCCCCGCAGGTTGATGATGGGATCGATGCGGTCCGATTCCCCTTTGAAGACCAGGGAGCCCCGGTCCACCACCATGTCCCCGGCGGGGAAGATGTTCGTGATGCGGCCGCCGGGGGTGAACTCCAGGGTGCCATTGGGGATGGGATGGGCCAGGGTGCCCTCCACCCGGAACCGGCCATCGGTCTTGCCTTCCAGCTTCAGCAGGTTCGTGTCGAAGCTCCAGGGACTGCGGAGGTCCAGGTCGAGATCCAGGCCGATGCGATCGAGGGGATCGTCGGGATCGAGGCCCGTGAGACCGCCACTGTCCCCGAGCGCGCTTCGGAGGATCAAGTCTGAAAGCTTCACTTCCGTCTGATAGCTCAAATGGTCTGCCCGCAGCTTCCCCTGGAGCATCCCGCCATCCTCATCGCCCTCGAGGGTGGCGCTCAGGGTGCCCTGCAGGTCCAGGCCATCGGGGAGGTCCCGGAGCTGGAAGCTGCCCAGGGAGGCCTGGAACCCATAGTGGTCCACCCCGCCGGGCTTCCAGGAGAGTTCACCGGAGGCCTGCAGCTGGCCGTGGGCCAGGGAGCCGGTCAGGGGATGGTCCGCCGGGATGGAGAGGGTGCGGTCCTTCAGGAGGAATTCGGCGTTGAGATCCTCCATGCCCTGGTAGCCCAGGAGGCGCATCTGGCCCTGTTGGAGGCGGAGGTTGCCGTCCAACAGGGGTTCCTGGTATGTGCCGTGGAGGAGGAGATCGAACCGGCTCTCGCCCTTCACTTTGAGATCCGATAGCAGGCTGTACTCATCCACTTCCATGATCCGGTCCAGGATGGCCTTGAGGTGGGCGAGATCGGCGGAGCCCTTCGCCTGCAGGGCCATGGGGGCGGTGGCGCTGAACGGGGCGCGCCCGGAGATGCGGATGCCTGCGGCCGGGCCGCGGGGGCCCTCGACGCCGCGTTCGCCGCCCTGGAGGGCCAGGTCGAGGGTGGCGCTGGAGGCGTCGCCGTGGAGGTCCGACGGCCCACCGAGGTGGAGCTCGAAGGCGCTGAAGAGGCCCTCCAGCCGCGCCACGCGGCCGGACCACTGGAGCCCCAGCTGGGGGGTCCAGGTACCGGAGGCATCCAGCTCCGCCTGCAGATCCTCCAGGAGATCCTCCGTCAGGCTGCCGGCAATGGCGGCGGTGTGGGCCGTGTCCGGCGCGACCCTCAGTCCCAGGGTGCCGGCCAGGCCCGTTCCCCGGGTCCGGGCCTCCAGGGTGAGGAGGGGGCGAGTCATGCCCGCCGTGGCGAGCCGGGACTGGAGGCGACCGCGTTCCAGGCGCAGGTCCCCTTCCAGGCCCTCGATGCTGCGGCCGAAGACGAACAGGCGCCCCCGGCTGAAGGTGAGATGCCCTTCGGGCAGGTCCAGCGGGCCGAAGGGGCTGGTGATGGGGCCCAGCAGACGGGCCTGCACCTGGGACTGGAGGTGCGCACCGGGGAGGCCCAGCAGTTGGGAATCCAGGCGTCCGGACAGGTCCACCCGCCAGGTCCAGCCCGTCAGGTCCATGTCCGCCTTGCCGGTGAGGGCGAGGGCCCCCTCCGGCGCGGTGCCCGGCCCGCCAAGCAGATCCGGCCGTTCCGCCACGCGGACATCCCCCAGCCGGAGGCGGAGCGTGTCCAGGTCCATGTCGAAATCGGAGGAGGCCGCCGGGATGCGCACGCCGTAGGCCTCGCCGGATTCGACCTGGGCCTGACCCTCCATGAGCAGGTGGTCGAAGGGGCCATGCAGGCGGACCCAGCCGCCCCCGGTTCCGGTGAGGGGCAGGTCGCCCAGGTCCGCGGCCTTCAACCCTTCGGCCACCGGGAGACGGAAGGCGGTGTAGCACATGTCCATCTGCTTCTGGCCCTTCGGCACACGCCCCCAGGTGAGCCAGAGTTCCCCGCCGCCGCGGCCCTCGCCCTTTTCCAATTGGAGGTCCTGCACGCGAAGGTCGGACCCCCGGATCTCCACCTGGGCCCGGAGGTGGTCTGCCGTGGCGCCGTGCCACCGGGGTGCGCCCACGTCCACCTCGCCGTCGAGTTCAAGTCCCTTGGCCGGGCTCCACCGGACCTGGGCCTGGGCCTGGGTCCGACCGGCCATGTCCAGGTCCACGACCTTCCATGTGCTCAGGGCGTGGGCCACCTGGGCCGCATCCACCTGGGTCGTGCCCTGGGCCTGGAGATCCAGGATCCCCCCGGGGCCGAGTTGAGCCCGGCCTGAACCCTGGACCTTCATCGCCTCCAGATCCAGGTTCAGGTCGTCCACCTGGGCCAGGCCCCCCTGCAGAGACGCGGACAGTCCGCCGGCTTCCCGGCCGTTCTGGTTCAGGAGGAGCCGAGCCGTGCCCTCCCAGCGATCCAGGCGGGAGAGGGCCGCCGGATCCGCAGGGGCCTGGACCTGGGCGTCCAGACTGGCCCGGACGCCTTGCAGTTCGGGCACGCGGGTGGCCCGGCTCAGGGCGTCGAGGCTGAGTTCCTCGCCCTGGACCTTCAGATGGGTCCCGTGGTGGGCGACCCAGGCGCCTTCCGCTTCCACCGATCCCTGGCCCGAGGACCAGCGGAAGCGTTCCAGGCGGACCTGGTCGAGGCCGCCCTGGGCGCGGACCTCCATGTTCCCGGGTTCGAAGGCGGCCGAGGCCGGCCGGAGATCCTGGCCGTCTGCGGAGAGGGTCCAGCTGGGCCGGGCCAGGCTGCCCCGCACGGTGGCGGTCAGATCGACGCTGCCCGCAAGGGGCGGATGGGCTCCTGCCCCGGCCCACCGCAGGGCCTGCACCAGGCCCACGACCCCGGTCACCCGCGCCTCCAGGCGTTCGGTCTTCAGCGGGGTCCGGGGGTCGAAGCGGCCGGTGAGGCGGAGCTGACTGTCGCCCAGCCGGACATAGCCTTCGTGGAGCAGGAGCACGGGCTCGGAGGCCTCGCCCTTGAAGTCGATGCGCCCCTTCTCCCAGCCATCCGGCCCCTTCACGATCACCTGGGGTGCGGTGAAGGTCACGTGCATGCGGTTGGGCCCGATGCCGGTGCCCTTCATCTCGAAGTGGAACCGGGTGGCCGGCAGGCCCCTCACGGGCTCGGGGATATCCACCTCACCCCCCGTGAGGGCGAGGAAATCCAGGGTGATCTGGGGCAGGGGGCCCTTCCGGGGGGGGCGTTCCCGGAGGCGGATCTGGGCCAGATTGGCCTCAGTGATGCGGAGGTGGGGATGCTCCAGGCGCAGCGCGAAGATCCTCGGCCGGGCGCCGGTCAAGGACCCCGGGTCCGCCTGCAGGTCCAGCCGGCTGATATGCAGCAGGTCCCCGCCCACGGAGATGTCGCGGAGGGTGAGCGTGCCGAGCAGGGGATGGAACTCCACCTGGCCCACCGAAAGAGAGAGTCCCGTCTCCTTCCGCAGCGCCACGTCCGCCTGGCCCACGAGCCACTGGTAGACGAAGGGGCGGTCGAGGATCCAGGTGCCCGTCGCCACGACCGCGGTGCCCCCCACCAGGGCGTACGAAACCCGCCGGACCCATCGGCGACCCCAGAAGCGCCGGACCGCATCCTTGGTGGAGGGCCAGTCCATCGGTCAGATCTTCTCCCCGCACCGGGGGCACTTCACGGCCATGCGGGGCAGGGAGTTGAAGCAGTAGGGGCAGAGCCGCCCCTGCGTCGAGGTGGAGCGGAGGGAGGGGTGCGGACCGGAGGCAGAGGTGGAGAGGATGGCCGTGCCCAGGGGGCGGGTCTCCCGCGCCACGTTCTCCTTCAGACGTCGGAGGGCCTCCAGGAAGGCCTGGGCCGAGAGGTAGCGTTCGCCCAGGTTCACGGCCAGGGCCTTCATGACCACCTCGGAGAAGGCCTTGGGCACAACGGGATTCCGCTGGTGGGGCGGCGTGATCTCCTGGCTGGTGAGCGCCTGGGCGATCTTCAGGGGATCCGCGTCGTAGAAGGGCACGGTGCCGGTGAGCATCTCGTAGAGGGTGATGCCGAGGGACCAGAGATCGGACTGGAAGACCGCCCGGCCCCGGAAGTGCTCGGGCGCCATGTAGGGAGGCGAGCCGATGCGGGTGGGCGCGTAGGGGACGTGCTGCATCTCCAGCACCCGCGAGGTGCCGAAATCGGTGACCTTGGCCACGCCCTCGCGGTTCACCAGGATGTTGGCGGGCCGCAGGTCGCGGTGGAGGATCTGGTGCCCGTGCGCGAAGGCGATGGCGCTGCAGACATCGATCCCGATCTCCAGGGCCCGGGTGGGCGCCAGCGCCCGCTCCCGGCGGATCATCCGGTCCAGGCTCTCGCCCTCGACGTACTCCAGGACCATGAAGAAGATGCCGTTCTTCCGCTCGACGGTGATGAGCTCGACGATGTTCGGATGCTTGAGGCCCGCCATGATGCGGGGCTCCTTCAGCAGATCCACGATCTCGTCCTGCTGCTGGTGGGGCACCTTGAGGGCCACCTTGCGATTCACCCAGGTGTCCATGGCCAGGTACACGGCCCCGAAACCGCCCGATCCGAGGCGGTCCAGGATCTGGTACTTGCCCAGCGTCTGGTCCTTCGACAGCACGGGGAATGACTCCGCAGCGATGAACCCAGCATGACCGGAATCCGGCCCGGGCTCCAGCGATCCCAGCTAGGGCCTGTCTTCAAATTGGGGTGCGGCCGCGCAAGGGGCGCCGCCCAAGCGAGGCCAGGAAAGCGACGAAGGCGATAGCGGCACTATCGGCAAGGAGCTTGACGCAGCATCGCGCCGGGCGCCGCCCCTTGCCCTTCGGGACGTGGCCAGCCGCACCCCTGGCGGCGTTGCCGACCTTGAACGATGTCCCGCATCGCCCTGCGGTCGGCGCCCTCTCGGTAT
>JAJYBX010000027.1 GCA_021778785.1 Acidobacteriota bacterium | reverse complement strand
GACGCGGAACCGGATCATCATCACTAGGCGGCTTTTCATGTGCTGCAAAATCAAGGGCGGCCCAGGCCGCCCTTGATTTTGCAGATAGGAAGAACGGATTGATGGAAGTGGCTCAAGCCCCCATCCCGTGCTTCTTCATGATGGCCGCGCGCTGGGTGTCGTACTCGGCCTGGGTGATGAGCTGGCCGTCGAAGAGCTCCTTCAGCTCCGTCAGCTCGTCCTTGAGGGATTTGGCAGGCGCGGCGGGGGCCGGCTGCTGCGGAAGCTGCGCCATGGCCTGGCCCATCTGGCCGCCCATCATGTTCCCCATGCCGAAGCCCAGGCCCACGCCCATGCCCATGCCGGCCACGCCGCCGGGGTTCTGGGCGGCGAGGGGGATGCTGTCGGCCACCTGCATCTGGGTGTAGGTGCCCATGACGGGGGCCATCATGCCCACGCTGGTGCGCTTGTCCATCATGGCCTCGACCTCCTCGGGGAGGCTGATGTTCTCCACGAAGAACTTGGACAGTTCCAGGCCCATGGTCTTGAACTCGTCCTGGAGCTTCTGCTTCACCAGGTCGGACAGCTCGTCGTACTTCGCGGCCAGGTCCAGGGCGGGGATCTTCGCCTCGCCCAGGGTGTCCGTGAAGCGGCTCATGATCGTCTTGCGCAGCTGCTCGGAGATGTCCTCCACGGTGTAGACGCCGTTGGTGCCCACCAGCTGCTTGAGGAAGGTGCCGCTGTCCGCGACCTTGATGGAGTAGATGCCGAAGGCCCGGATGCGCAGCATGCCGAAGTCGGCGTCGCGCATCATGATCGGGTTCGAGGTGCCCCACTTCAGGTCGTTGTAGAGCTTGGTGGAGGTGAAGTAGGTCTCGGCCTTGAAGGGGCTCTCGAAGCCGTACTTCCAGCCCTTCAGATCCGCGAGGATGGGCAGGTTCTGGGTGGTCAGCGTGTGGGTGCCGGGCTTGAAGACGTCGGCCAGCTGGCCCTCGTTGATGAAGACGGCCTCCTGGCTCTCCCGCACCACCAGCTTCGCGCCGTTCTTGATCTCCTGGTCCCGCACGGGGAAGCGCCAGGCCAGCGTGTCGTTCGAGTCGTCCAGCCACTCGATGATTTCAATGAATTGGGCCTTGCCCCAGTCCATCAGACCCATGTGGGTGTCTCCTTGCGGCACCAGCCGCACCCTAGATTCTAGGGAGGGCTGTCAAGGTGCGCCGGGCGCCGAGTGGGAAAAACCGGCGAACGGGGGCTGGGGGCCGGGGAGCGGTCAGCGGCCGCCCTTGATGATCCGGATCGGGGATTCATGCTCCTTCGGCTTCCCGCCGGGATTTTCGATGTGGGTCTTCGTGTGCACGGTCCGGGTATCGCAGTCGATCACGCAGCGCCAGCCCCGCTCCTCGTGGGGCATGTGGACGTCCACCTCCCACCCGCCCGAGGCCCCGTTCAAGGGGATGCGCCGGGCGCTCACGGCCTTCCCGCCGGTCTCCTGCTCGGCGATGGCCTTGGCCTCCTTCGCGGTCCTCACGAGGCCGGTCGCATGCTTGCGGGACCGGGACGTTCCGGCGGAGAGGACGAGGGCGGGAACCAGTGCCAGGGCGGCGCCGAGGGCCAGGGGGCGGATTCGCATGGAAGCTCCGGGATTTCCCAGGATTCTAGACCGACCCATCGTCATCCGCAATCGGCCTTCGGGCCCTGCGGTCAGGCACGGTAGAGGGCGGCACCCCAGTGGAGGCCCGAGCCCAGGGCCGTGAACGCGATCAGCATGCCGGGCCGGATCCGCCCGTCCTTCAGGCACTCGTGGAAGAGGATGGGCAGGGTGGCGGCGGTGGTGTTGCCATAGCGCTCGATGTTGTGGGGCACCTTCTCCGGGGGCAGCCCCAGGGCTTTCTGCACGCCCTCGATGATGCGGAGGTTGGCCTGGTGGACCAGCACCAGGCCGAGGTCCTCCACGGGCACCTTCCCCAGGGCGCAGACCTCCCGGACCGCCTGGGGCATGAGACTCACGGCCGACCTGAAGACCTCCTTGCCCGACATGACCGGGATGGTCTCGCCGGCCTGGATCTGCTCCGGGGTGACGAAGGGGCGGCGCTTGAAGCTGGCGCCGTGCATGGTGAGGACGCCGGCGCCCGTCCCATCGGTGAAGAGGCGCGTCTGCAGGAGGCCCGCCTCGCCCTCCTTCGCCTCGATCACCACGGCGCCGGCGCCATCGCCGAAGAGCACGGTGCGGTCGCGGCTGAGGGTGTTCTCGGCCTTCTCGGCTTCCGTGACCTCCCGGGTGGAGCGGCCGATGAGGGTGTCCCAGCCCAGGTGCCAGGGCATGAAGCCGGTGTGCAGTTCGGCGCCCACCAGCAGCACGCGCCGGTACCGGCCGCTCTGGATGAGCAGGTCGGCCAGTTCCAGGCCGTAGAGGAAGCCGCTGCACTGCTGGCGGAGGTCGAAGGTGGGCAGGTCCGTGCGGAGGCCCAGGGCCGCCTGGAGCAGCGGCCCGTTGCCGGGCAGTACATGGTCCGGTGTCATGGTGGCGAAGACCACCGCGTCGAGGTCGCCCGGGGCCAGCCCCGCGTCGGCCATGGCCGCACGGGCGGCGATCGCGCCGAGGTCCGTGGAACCCTGCCCCGGCTCCGCGTAGCGGCGCTCCTGGATGCCGCTGCGGGTGCGGATCCACTGGTCCGAGGTATCCATGATCCCGCCCAGCGCCTCGTTCGTGATGACGTGGGGGGGCAGGCCGATGCCGGTTCCGGTGATCACGCTGCGCATGGGGGCCTCGAAGGGGAGCGGGTCAGGATAGCCGGTTCAGGCCTCCGGAACACCCAGGCTGCGGAGGGCCTGGGCCTGCTCGGTGGGGCGTTCGAGGCGCTCACCTTCCACGCGGAGGGTCCTCAGGGCCAGGGCGCCATCGGCGAAGCCCAGCAGCACGCCCTCGGGCGTCAGCCGGAACCGGCCAGAAGGGCAGGGCAGGGCAGAGGGCAGGGCCCAGGCCACCTTCACGGTGCCCTGGTCCGTCTCCAGGAAGGCGTTGGGCCAGGGATCGGCCACGGCCCGGACCTGGTTGAAGGCCTCCTGGACGGTCATGGCGAAGGCCAGACGGGAATCCGCGGGCTTCCGGCCGCCGAAGTAGGTCGAGGGACCCAGGGTCTTCTGGTTGATGCGGCGGACGGTGCCGTCCACCAGGCCCGGAAGGGCTTCCCGCACCAGGGAACGGCCGGCCATGGCGGCCTTGCGGGTGAGGCTGAGGGCGGTCTCGTCCCAGTCGATGGGCAGCCGGGCCTGGGCCACGATGTCGCCGTCGTCGGGCTTGGGCGTCATGGCGTGCAGGGTGATCCCCGTCTCCGTCTCCCCCTTCACCAGCACCCAGTTGAGGGGGGCCCGGCCCCGGTATTTCGGCAGCAGGCTGCCGTGGAGGTTGTAGGCGCCGAGCCGGGGCAGATCCAGGAACCGGGCCTGGATCATCTCCCGGAAGTAGAAGCTGAAGAGGAAGTCCGGCGCGAGCGCCCGGAGGCTCTCGTAGACGCCATCGTCATTGAAGGCCGGGGCCATGCGGACCGGGATGCCGTGGGCCCGGGCGACTGACTCGGGCGGCGTGAACCACCGCTCGTCGGGGCCCTGGTCGTAGGTGTAGAGGGCCAGGACCTTCACCCCGGCCTCGATCAGTCCCTCCAGGGCTGCGGTTCCCACGCTCGAGTAGGCGCACACGACGGCGGTGGGAGCTGACATGATGCCTCCATTCACCCCCAAGCATCTCATAACCGATTGAAGTCCCTGTCCGTAGACCTATGTTGAGTTCGGAGATCCCCGTGCGCCGAATCCTGTTGGCCCTCCTCATCGGAATGACGAGCCTGGCGGCGGGGGAGGATCCTTTCGCGCCGCCCCCGGACCTGCAGGTCTTCGCCCGGAAGCACACCCTGAACCAGGTGAGCACGCCGGCCAAGACCGCCTCCCTCCTGCGGGCCTTCTTCGCCCCGGTGGAGGAGGGCGGGCTGGGCATGGTCTACGACGACGAGTACACCCGGACGGTGAAGGAGGCCTGGCGCGACCGCAAGGCGAACTGCCTCTCCCTCACGGCCCTGTACATCGCCGCCTGCCGGTCCGTGAACCTGGAGGCCCGGTTCGGTGAATCCCTCCGCATCAGCCGCTGGCGGCGCGTCGGCAACACCGTCCGCTACGAGCGGCACGTCGTGGCGGTGGTGCCCTCAGGGAACATCGGCCAGGAGCTCATCGCGGACTTCCTTCCCGAAATGCGCCGCGGCTCCCAGATGGTGGCGATTCTCGACCCGAAGCGGGTGCTGGCCCTCTTCCACAGCAACCGGGCCGTGGAATTGCTGGAGGGGCTGCGGCCGGCCGAGGCCATGGCGGAGGCCCACCTGTCCATCGAAGTGGACCCCAGCTCCGGCGTCGGCTGGAACATCCTGGGGGTGGTCCAGCGGGAGCAGGGCCAGGACAAGGAGGCGGAGGTCTCCTTCAGGAAGGCGCTGGACGTGGATCCCCGGGATGGCAGCGCCTGCGGGAACATGGAGACCCTCCTGAGGTCGGAAGGGCGCGTGGAGGAGGCCCAGGTCTTCCGGGAGCGGGGTCTGGAGGTCCGGAAGCATGATCCGTACTTCAATGCCTTCCTGGCCGATGAGGCCATGACGAACAGCGACTGGGGCGAGGCCTCCAAGCGCATCAAGATGGCCATCCGGCTGCTGCCCCAGGAGCCCGACTTCCACCTGCTCCAGGCCCGCATCTTCCTGGCCGAAGGCAAGACGAAGAACGCCATCAAGTCCCTGGAGAACGCCAAACGCTGGGCCAGCCCCGAGGAGCAGACCCGCTTCGACACCAAGATCTCCCTGCTGAAGGCCCAGGAGAAATAGGCCGGGCCGTCAGTTGGCCTCCAGCTCCGCCAGGCGGTCCTGGGCGTCCCGGCTTTCGGGGTGGTGCAGGAGGCACTCCCGCAGGTAGCGCCGGGAGCCTTCGATGTCCTGCAGCTCGCGGCGGGCGTCCGCGAGCTGGATGAGCGCCTCCTCGGACTGGCTGTCCACCTGGAGGGCCTGTCGCCAGTGGCCTTCCGCCCGCTCCCACTCGCCCAGCTCGGCGCAGGCGTGGCCCGCGTCCAGCAGGTAGCGGAGATGGTGGGGATCCATCCGGGCGGCGCGCTCAAGGTCCATCCGGGCGGGCCCCGGTTCCCCAAGGTTGGCCAGGGCGAGGCCGTGGAGATGCCAGTAGGCGGAGCGGGCGCGGGCGGCCTCCCCCAGGCCTTCGAGGAAGGGGGGCAGGGCCTCCCAGGCCTCCAGGCCCGCCAGGCAGTCCGCCTGGAGCATGAGCAGGTCCAGATCCTCGGGCTGCGCCGCGAGTCGGTCGGTGACCTCCCGGTAGGCCTCCTCGTACTCGCCCAGGGCCACGCGGAGCTGCAGGGCCAGCGGGGGATGGTGGTCTCCCTGCCGTTCCGGGGGCACCTTGGCCAGCAGCTCCCAGGCGAACTCGGAGTCGTCCTCCCACCAGAAGGCGAACTCGGAGCGCCGGAGGTGCCACTCATGGCGCAGGGGCTGACCCTCCTCGCCCTCGGGGATCAGCTCCCAGGCCCGTTCCAGGCTCTGGAGGGCGGCCTCCTCCTCCCTCCGCTCCAGGGCGACCTGGTAGCGCTCCATCCAGAGCCGGAACGCCTCCGGAAGGCGGGCGACGCCGACCTCCACGGCCCGCCAGGCGCCCTCCCGGTCGCCCAGCCGACGCCGGGCGACGCTCTCGGCCAGCCAATGCATCGGGTGGCTCCGGAGGCCGGGAGGGAGGGGCGCCACCAGGGCCAGCGCCTCGCTCCAGCGCTCGTTCCGCAGGAGGAGCAGGGCTGGTGCGGTGCGGTCCCAGGGCAGGCGCGGATCCCCGTGGCGGTCCACCAGTTGCCTCAGGGCCCGCAGGGCCAGCTCCTCCTGGCCGTGGTGGAGCCCCGCCAGCATGAGGTCCTCCAGGATCATCGGATCCTCCGCGGCCAGGGGGAGGGCCTCGGAGAACCGTTCCCAGGCCCGTGGGAGGAAGGCGTCCGTGGCCCGCCGCAGCAGGAGGATGCCCTGGAGGTGGCGCAGGCGGGGCATGGCGGGCGCCAGGCGGATGAGTCGATCCCCCCAGGCCAGGCGCCGATCCGAGGGGCGCTCGGGCACCTGGCGGAAGTAGGGCGCCACGAGGAGCCGGCGCCAGAGGGGGAGCCGGGCCAACTGGGCCTCGAGGTGGTCCATCCAGGCCCGGTCCCGGTCCCCCTGCGCCAGATGGGCGGCGCCGCGGAGCAGGTCGATGCGGTAGCCGAGTTCCCCGGTGACGCGGATACGCCGGGGCAGGGCCTCCAGCACCGCTGCGGGGGCTTCTCCCCTCGCCCAGGCGGCCTCGGCCCGCAGCAGGCAGCGCCGGCCCCAGAGCCCCGTCAGCCATTCCCGGAGCCCGGTGCCGAGGAGCAGCCCGGCCAGCAGGGTGGCCAGGCGTTCAGTCCGGGAGGCGGGGCCCAGATCCACCAGCAGCACCCCGGCCAGGATGGCCACGAGGAGCAGGGCGGCCAGAAGGCGGTAGGACCTCGGGGAAGGCTTCCACATGGCTCCAGTATGCAGCGCCAACCGGCCGGTACGCGGCGGGCCCCGGCGGAACCGGGGCCCGGGAGGGGAGTCGCGGATTCAGACCTTGTTGACGTTGGCGGCCTGGGGCCCCTTGGGACCCTGCACGGTGTCGAAGCTGACGCGCTGCTTCTCCTCGAGGGTGCGGAATCCCTTGGTCTGGACAGCGGAGTAGTGGACGAAGATGTCGGGTCCCCCTTCATCGGGGGTGATGAAGCCGTAACCCTTCTCGGCGTTGAACCACTTGACGATGCCTTCGGACATGACTTTCTTCCCGGGGACGTGCCCCTGATGCCTGGAAGGTGGTCGCGCGGACCGGCTCCAGGCGAGCAGGTCGCGGGGGCTTGCGCTCCGGAGTCAACGGGAACCCCGATGGGTGTCCCTCTACCAGCTTTTCGGCCGGGGGGCCGGCAGTGGATGTATGGGTGGGATTCTAGGGGCGCGTCCTGGCACCTTCAAGACCCAAAACGCAGAAAAGGCCCCTCGAGGGGGGCCTTTTCTGCGGGCGGGGCGGGTTCCTAGTTCCCCTGCTGGATTTCCTTCGCGATCACCAGGCGCTGGATCTGGTTATGGACGAACACCGGGTCCCCGCTCGGGACAGCGCCGATGCGCTGTCCGCTCGCGACCCGGACGATCCAGCGGCTAGTTGCCCTGCTGGATCTCCTTGGCGATGACGAGCCGCTGGATCTGGTTCGTCCCCTCGTAGATCTGGAGGAGCTTGGCGTCGCGCATGCACTTCTCGACCAGGTAGTCGCGGCTGTAGCCGTTGCCGCCGAGGATCTGGACGGCGTCGGTGGTGACCTCCATGGCCGTGTCGGTGGCGAAGGTCTTGGCGATGGCGCTCTGCTTGGAGTTCTTGATGCCGTTGTCGGTCATCCAGGCGGCCTGCCAGGTGAGCAGGCGGCTGGCCTCGATCTTCTTGGCCATGTCCGCCAGCATGAAGCTGATGGCCTGGTTGGCGAAGATCGGCTGGCCGAACTGGATGCGGGTCTTGGCGTACTCCAGGGCGATCTCGAAGGCGGCCCGGGCCACGCCCACGCCCCCGGCGGCCACGGCGGCGCGGGTCTGGTCCAGGGTCTTCATGGCGATGACGAAGCCCATGCCCTCCTTGCCCAGCAGGTTCTCGACAGGCACCTCGGCATCGTTGAAATAGAGCTCCACCTGGTTGGAGGCGCGCTGGCCCATCTTGTCCATGGCCTTGCCCACCACGAGGCCCGGGGTGTTGCGGGGGACGATGATGCAGCTGGTGCCGCGGGCGCCCTTGGTGGGGTCCGTGCTGCAGAAGAGGGAGTACCAGTCGGCGTAGCCGCCGTTGGTGCAGTAGCACTTCGTGCCGTTGATGATGTACTTGTCGCCCTTCTTCTCGGCGCGGCAGCTCATGCCGCCGGCATCGGAGCCGGCATTGGGTTCGGAAAGGGAGAAGGCCGCGAACTTGGGCTCCTCGGCGAGCATGCCCAGGTACTTCTTCTTCTGCTCGGGGCTCCCGGCGATGAGCACGGGGGTCATGGCCAGGCCGTTGGCCATGATGGAGGTGTAGAGGCCGCCGCAGCCCCAGGACAGCTCCTCGCAGACGATGGCCTCCTCGAGCTGGGTCACGCCGGGGCCGCCGCAGTCCTCGGGGACCAGGGACTGCAGGTAGCCGTAGTCCCAGGCTGCCTTGTAGACATCCACCGCCCACTCGCCGGTCTCGTCGTACTTGCGGGCCACGGGCCGCATGATCTTCTCGGCGAACTCGTGGGCGCGGTCCTTGACCGCTTTCAGTTCGGGGGTGAGGCCGAAGTCGGGCATGGAAACCTCTCGGAAGAAGGGAAGGAAGGCGTGGTTCGGCAGGGCCGGAAAGGTCCAGTCTATCGTTCCCACCCCCGTGACCGATGCCCCAGTTTCCCCGACGCGGAGTGGGGGAGGCCGGCTCCCGGCGGTACAATCGGGGGTTCTGGGCAAGGAGACCGCATGACCGTGCATCTGAAGGACCTCGGCAGGGCCGTCCTGGAGACGGAGTACGCCGTCCGGGGCCCCATCGTGGCCCGCGCCCAGGAGCTGGAGAAGCAGGGGCGGGAGATCATCTACTGCAACATCGGGAACCCCCAGTCCCTGGGCCAGAAGCCCCTCACCTGGAACCGGCAGATCCTGGCCCTCTGCGAATACCCGGAACTGATGGCCTCTGCCGCCGGGGCCTTCCCCGTGGACGTGATCGAGACGGCCCGGGCCATCCTCGCCGGCACGAAACACGGCCTGGGCGCCTACAGCGAGAGCCGGGGCGTCCGCTTCATCCGCGAGGCCGTGGCGGAGTTCATCCTCGAGCGGGACCACATGCGCGTGGATCCCGACGCCATCTTCCTCACGGACGGCGCCAGCAAGGGCGTGCAGACCATCCTCCGCCTGCTC
Source organism: Acidobacteriota bacterium (assembly GCA_021778785.1). Taxonomy (GTDB): domain Bacteria; phylum Acidobacteriota; class Holophagae; order Holophagales; family Holophagaceae; genus Geothrix. The sequence continues at coordinate 1,826 of JAJYBX010000027.1, read as the reverse complement.
ATCGCCGGGCCGCAGGACGGGATCATGATCCCCATCCCCCAGTACCCGCTGTACTCCGCCACCATCACCCTCTACGAGGGCCGCATGGTGCCCTACTACCTGGACGAGGCCCAGGGCTGGAAGCTCAACCGCGCCATGCTGGAGCAGTCCCTGGTGGAGGCGAAGGCCCAGGGCACGCGGGTGAAGGCCATCTGCGTCATCAACCCCGGCAACCCTACGGGCGCGGTGCTGGATGAGGACAACATCGGGATGATCCTCGACTTCGCCCAGGCCCACGGCCTCGCCGTGCTGGCCGATGAGGTGTACCAGGAGAACATCTACCTGGCCGGGGACAGCTTCACCTCCTTCGCCAAGATGCTCCACCAGAAGGATCTCCGGGACGTCTCCCTCTTCAGCTTCCACTCCTGCTCCAAGGGTTTCCTGGGCGAGTGCGGCGTGCGCGGCGGCTACTTCGAGTACCGCAATGTGCCCGAGGAGGTGGCAGCGCAGATCCTCAAGCTCCAGTCCGTGAGCCTCTGCGCCAACCTGGCGGGCCAGGTGGCCACCTACGCCATGGTGCGCCCGCCGAAGCCGGGCATGCCCTCTTACGCCCGTTACGCCGAGGAGCGGACGGGCATCCTGGACACCCTGAAGCACCGGGCCGTCCTGCTGGCGGAGGGCCTGAACCGCATCGAGGGCATCTCCTGCAACATCATCGCAGGGGCCATGTACGCCTTCCCCAGCGTCACCCTGCCGCCGGGCCGCACCGACTTCGACTACGCCATGGCCCTGCTGGAGCAGGCGGGCATCTGCGTGGTGCCGGGCTCCGGCTTCGGCCAGGCGGAAGGCACTGCCCACTTCCGCACCACCATCCTGCCGCCCACCGAAAAGATCCAGCAGGTGGTCAAGGATCTCGCCGAGTTCCACCGGAACTACCGGTAGGCCGCACCCAAAAAAGCTTGGATCCACAGATTCCCTGGATTCCACAGATTCAAGCGAGCGCCTTCAATCTGTGTGAATCTGGGCAATCTGTGGATGAATCGTTTTCTCCCGGTTGAACCGACAGCAGGAGTCCCCATGCGCCCCGAGAACCCCGTCGTCCTCATCACCGGTGCCTCCAGCGGCTTCGGCGAAGCCACGGCCCGCCTGCTGGCGGCCCAGGGCTGGCACCTGGCCCTGGGCGCGCGCCGGGTGGAGCGCGTGCGGGCCCTGGCCGATGAGCTCGCGAAGGCCCACGGCATCCGCACCTTCGCCGGCGCCGTGGATACCCGGCACACCGCCAGCGTGGACACCTTCGTGGCCGAGGCGGCCGAGGCCCTGGGCGGCCTGCACGTCCTGGTGGCCAATGCCGGCCTGGCCAGCGGGACCTTCAAGCTGTGGGAGACGCCGGACGAGGATCTCGAGGCCATGATGCGCACCAACGTCGAAGGCGTGGTGAAGACCATCCGCGCCGGACTGCCGCACCTTCGCAGGGCCGGCTGGGGCCACATCTTCTTCATCGGCTCCGTGGCGGGCCACCAGGCCTACGAGGGCGGCGGCGTCTACTGCGCCTCCAAGCACGGCGTGAAGGCCATGGCCCAGAGCCTGCGCCTGGAGCTGTGCGGCGAGCCCATCCGCGTGACCTCCGTGGATCCCGGCCTGGCGGAGACCGAATTTTCCACCGTCCGCCTCAAGGACGACGCCAAGGCCAAGGCCGTCTACCAGGGCATGACGCCCCTCGCCGGGGGCGACGTGGCCGAGTGCATCCGCTGGTGCCTGGCCCTGCCCGATCACGTGAACATCGACGAGCTCATCGTGAAGCCCCGGGACCAGGGCAGCGCCTTCAAGGTGCATCGGAAAGTCTGAGC